>JBAUVS010000096.1:0-6598 GCA_049583345.1 Woeseiaceae bacterium | reverse complement strand
CAGTCCTGCGACGCCCCGACGCGCATGCTGGTGCCGAAGGCGCGCCTCGCCGAGGCCGCCGGCATCGCGGCGCGCGTCGCCAATTCCACCGTGGTGGGGAACCCGCGCGACGACGGCGTGATGGTCGGCCCGCTGGTCTCGGAGGCGCAGTGGAACAAGGTGCAGGCACTGATCCAGAAGGGCATCGACGAGGGCGCCACGCTCGCCGCGGGCGGCACGGGCCGGCCCGACGGCATCTCGAAAGGCTACTTCGCGCGCCCGACGGTCTTCTCCGGCGTGCGCAACGACATGACGATCGCCCGGGACGAGATCTTCGGCCCGGTGCTGTCGATCCTCCCCTATGAAGACGAGGACGACGCCGTGCGCATCGCGAATGACACCTCCTACGGGCTGTCCGGCTACGTCTCGTCGTCCGACCTCGCACGCGCCCGTCGCGTGGCGTCGCGATTGCGGACCGGCATGGTGCACATCAACGGCGCCAGCCTCGATTCGATGGCACCGTTCGGGGGCTACAAGCAGTCCGGCAACGGACGCGAGTGGGGACCGCACGGCATGGACGAGTTCCTCGAGGTCAAGTCCATCTACGGCTACGAAGCCGCGTCCTGATCGGCCACAGCCACCGAAACTCGAACGCGGCGGACGGGTCGGATAAGAATTCAACGCATGGAATGACCGAATGAGACCCTTTCTGTACCTGGTCGCCTGCGCGGCCATGCTCGCCGTCGGCGGCTGCGCCAAGGAGTCGGATCGGCCGGTCGCGACCGGCAAGGCCAGCGTCCGGGCGATCAATGCGATCCCCGCCTCTCCCCAGATCAGCTTCCTGATCGAGCAGCGTGCGCTGGGCAACATCGCCTACAAGGCAACGAGCACGACGGCACGGTACGACGACCTGAGCTACACGTTCTACTTCAAGGCGCTACTCGCCGGCGATACGGCGCAGACCGTCGTGGCAAGTTTCCCGCTGGACGTCGTGGCCGACATGGATTACACATTCATCATCGGGGGAACGCTGGCCGCACCGACGATCACCCTGTGGTCGGAACCCGAACAGGTATTTACCGGCGACGAGAATTACCTGTCGCTGCGCATCGCCCACACGGCGGTGTCGCTGGGCGACGTCGACGTCTATCTCTTGCCCCCCGGCACGGCGCCCGTGCTCGGCCAGGCGCTCGGCACGCTCTCCTATGGCGAATACCTGCCGCCCATGGACGTCGATGAGGGCGATTACGTGCTGACCTACACGGCGGCCGGCGATCCTGCCACCGTCCTTTTCGAGTCGCGCACGCTGACCCTCGTGTCGAAGACGTCCAAGATTCTGACCATCTTCGACTCCGACGAGAACGACGTCGCGCCCTGGTCCGTGCGTATCATGGACCTGGCCGCCGGCTCATCGAGCCTGGTCGCGGACGCGAATTATCCGCCGACGGTCCGCTTCCTGCAGGCGTCGATCAATTTCCCGGATGCCGATATCTACGACACCGACCCGCTGACGGCGCCGATCGTCACCGGCCACACGTTCCGCGACATCACGGGCGATATCCCGATGCCCTCGGGCACGGTCCCGATCACCTATACCACCGCGGGCGATACCAGCATGTTGCTGATCGACGAAAATCACGACATAGCGGCAGGCACGCACCAGCAGTATGTCGTAACCAACGTGGACGGCACCGACACGATCATCCCCAGCCTCCCCGATCGCCGCTCCATTTCCACGCTGGCCCGGCTGAGCCTCGTCAACACGGCCTCGAATGTGGGCGCGGTCGACATCTATCTCGTGCCGGCCGGGGACAGCATCGACGATGCGAATCCGGCATTGTTCTCGCTCACGGTCGGACTGACGCCGGTGCAGTTCTCCGTGAACGCGAAGGACTTCGACATCTACGTGACGGCGCCGGGCGAAAAGACGGTGATCGCCGGCCCGATCCCGTTGACGACACAACTCGGCGGCGTCTACGACGCGATTCTCTACGACACGACCGACCCGACGGCCGTCGATTTCGAGTTCATCCCGCCTCCGTAGAAACGACCGCGGCTGTCGCGCTGGCGAGCAGCGCTCCTGCAGAGTCTGCATTACCCTGTAGGAGCGCTGCTTGTCAGCGCGACCCAGTGGCTCAAGATTCCAGCCATCTTGAGTACCACAGCGGATAATCTCCCAAGCGCCTCACGAGGCCGGCACGCAGAGGGTTGGCGACGATATATCGTGCCACTTGAACGAGATCGTCGTCACGCCGAAGGGCTCGGTCATAGAAACCGCGTTGCCACACCCTGGTGACAGCCGGCTGGTCTCGTGTTATCCGACGGCTCGACCCGGATTTCATGGAGCCTACTGTTTTCGACAGGCTTCGATCGTGGCCGAGTTGGAGCAACCAGTGCAGATGGTCTGGCATAACGACAAAGGCAAGCGTTTCGGCCAGGCCTGAAGCCTGTATGCGGATAAGCGTTTGAACGACGCCGCGCCCGGACACCAGATCATCGAACAGTTGACGTCGCCCTTGGGTAACCGTCGTTACGTGATAGATCTGATTCGCAAGTGATCGTCTGCCGATGCGCAGGCGATGCAACCCCTGAGCTCTTTCGGCTTTTCCCATGACAGGGAATGATGTCGTCCATGGACTCGACGCCGCAAATCGTGATTCGGAACGGATTGCAGAGAAACCGACGCCCCGGGGTCGCGCTGGCAAGCAGCGCTCCTGCAGGGTTAGGCAGGATCTGCGGGAGCTGCGTTGCCTATGAGGCTGTGGCGGCGTCGATGTAGGCGGCGCGGTCGTTGGCCGCTTCTTCCTGGTCGATGGCCTTGGCGTTGTACATGGCCTGATCGGCGACACTGACGAGCCGCCATAACTCGGTGCCGTGCCTGGGCATGAGTGCGATACCCACGCTGGCGCTGCAGGTGATCTCCTGGCCCTGGATGATGTATGCCTCCTGCGCGGTCTGCACCAGGCGGCCGGCGACGTGCTTGGCGTCCGCGATGTCGACGCCCGGCAGGACGATCGCGAATTCGTCGCCGCCCAGCCTGCCGAGGATGTCCTCCGGCCGCAGGCAGAACTCCAGCCGGTGGCCGAACGCCTTGAGCAGGGCGTCCCCGGCCTGGTGACCGAAACGATCGTTGATGCTCTTGAACTGGTTCAGGTCCAGGTACAGCACGGCACCACGCTCGTGCGAGGCGAGGCAGCGGCCGCCCTCCTTCTCGAACCCGCGCCGGTTGAGCACGCCGGTCAGCGGATCGCGCAGGGCGTCGGCCAGCATCTTGTTCTCGTTGCGCTTGCGCTGCGTGATGTCGATCAGCGTCACCGAGAAATCTTCTCCGACCGGCTCGCCGACGATGCGCAACCAGACCTCCCCTTCTTCCTTGTCCATCGAGATCTCGAGGCTGATCGCCGTATCCGCCCTCGAATCGCCGTTGAAGTGGCCGATCAGCCTGTCGGGTTCGAGCTGCTCCAGCTTGTCGAGCGGCATGCCGACGAGCGTTCCGCTGCCGACGCCGAGATGGAGTTCCGCGGCGCGGTTTGCGAATACGCAGCGGAACCGGAGCCGCTCGTCGTTGCGGTCACGCGAGAAACGCAGGATGCCGTTCGACGACGTCTCGATCAGTGTGCGGATCAGGTGTTCGCTGTCGGCCAGCTGGCTCTGCGCGAGGCGCCTTTCGGTGACGTCGCGGCAAACCACGACCATGCCGAGGTCCTGCCCCCGCGGACCGGTCAGCGGCCCGACGCTGAGCTCGTAGATGTGGTCCTTGCGGAACCTCAGCGTCTGGGTCAGATCGAGCTCGCTCGCCTGCCTGAGGATCGCCCTCGCTTCCGGCAGGTCGTCCCAGATGCGCTTGCCGATGAGATCTTTCTCGGTGCCGCCGAGCAGTTCCTGGGCGGCCTTGTTGGCGCAGATGATGCGCTGGTCGTGATCGATGACGAAGATCGGGTCGCGCACGCGGTCGAACAACATCTGGTAGCCGATCGGGCTGAACTCGTGGAACCGTATCGACACGGCCGCGTACGCGAACAGCGGCAGGAACAGCACCAGCGACACGGCCGTGAACGGGAACTCGGGCGGCCCGATGCCGAGGATGTTGTTGGCCACGCTGACCCCGAACGGCACGAGCGCGCAGATCAGCATGACGACGACGGCCTTGCGGTGCGCCGCCGCGATGGTCGGCAGGCGCCCGGCGAAGGCGAATGCCGTATACACGAACACGCCGTACATGAACGGGGCATGCACCCGCCTGAACCAGAAATGGTCCATCGCGTTCGAGAACTCGATGCCGGTGGGCGTTTCGATCGCGGTCCAGATCATGTCGTGCATCGAATTGGTCATCGCGAGCACGGTCGACGCGATCGGGACGATCGACAGGATCGCGATCAGCAGCGGGTTCGGCGCACCGACCGTGTATTCGCGGTACATGACGTAGAACGCCACCGGCAGGAAGCCCGACGCGAAGAACACGAGTGTCCTGCCGATGCCGTAGATCGTCAGGTCCTGGGTCCCGAAATAGAATGCCGTCCCGGCGACCAGCGTCCCCAGCAGCAGCAGGAAGAACGCGATCGTGCTGCTGGCGTGTTGCGGAGACGAACGTGCGACGCGCACGGCGAGGCCGGCATAGAGGACCGCGGCGATCGCAAATACCGGTCGCAGATACAGTTCCATTCCTTCGATCACGGGGCCGCCCCGCAAGCACCCGTGCCACATTTCACGTTCATCCGCGCAATGCTAGCCGCGACCGGCAATACATAATGCGTCCCAGGTCGCATTCTGCATACCACGGAACCAAATGGGGAACAGCGATGGGGTGAGCTCTGTAGGAGCGCTGCTTGCCAGCGCGACCGTTCGCGGCGACAGGCGCCGCTCCTACAGGCCCGTCACGGTCTCCTTGATGAGCTTGTCGACGACGCTCTTCAGGGCGTCCTCCTCGCTGGCGCCGGCGGCGGTCTCGAGCTCGAACTTGCGGAGCTGGCGGTGGGCGCTGGTACCGCGCTGCAGTATGTGGCGCAGCGAGTTGATCTCCTGCGTGCAGTCGAGCGCCTCGGCGTCTTCGGAGACGAGCCCGAACAGCTCGTTGAGCAGGTCCTCGAACGGCACGACCACACCCTTGGCAAGATCGATCAGGCCCTCGTCGAAGCTGTAACGCATCGCCCGCCAGCGATTCTCGCGGATGAGCATCGGCGTGTAGATCCGCCAGCGCTGATTCGCGGCGCGGAGCCGATACAGCATGCGCAGGATGCATACGAGCAGGGCCGCAAGCGAGATGGTGTCTTCCAGCAGCGTGCAGACGTCCATGATCCGCGTCTCGAGCGTCGGGAAGCGCGCACTCGGCCGTATGTCCCACCAGATCCGCGTCGCGTCCTCGATGAGCCCGGCATCCATCAGGATCTGCACGTGACGCAGGTATTCGGCATGGCTGGCGAAGCGCTCCGGGACACCGGTGCGCGGCAGCGAATCGAACACCGTGAGGCGATAGCTCTTCAGACCGGTGTCGTTGCCTTCCCAGAACGGCGACGAGCACGACAGGGCCAGCAGGTGCGGAAGGAAATACGACAGCTGATTCATCAGGTCGATACGCAGCTCGTCGTCGTCGATACCGACGTGGACGTGCATGCCGCAGATCAGCAGGCGTCGCGCCGTGCCCTGCATCTCGAACGTCAGTTGGTCGTAGCGCTCCTTTGGTGTGTGCTTCTGGTCGATCCAGCGGCTGAACGGATGCGTCGACGACGCGATCGGCGCCAGCCCGTGCCGGTTCGCGACCCTGCCGATGCCGCCGCGCAGCCGCGCGAGGTCTTCGCGCACTTCCGCGAAGTTCCTGCAGACCCGGGTCCCGACCTCGATCTGCGAGCGCAGCAGCTCCGTCGTGACCTGCGAGCCGCAGCACTCCTCGCATTCCTTCATCAGGCTTTCCGGAGGATCTACGATCAGTGCGCGGGTCTCGCGGTCGACGAGGAGGTATTCTTCCTCAACGCCGATCGTGAATGTCGGTCCGCCCTTCCCCATGTGATGATCCCGTCAGTGGTTTGAATTCAGCGCATCGGCCTACGCGGAAATCCGGTCCTGGTCCAGCCCGATCCGCTCCGGGATCGATTCGATGATTGTGCGGATGACCGATTCCACGGTCCGGATCCCTTCCGGCTCGCCGATCAGGTCCTGCCGGACCTCGATCCCGACGTGGGGCAGGCCCGCCGCCTCGGCGTGGTTATCGACCGTGTAATCCTGCGGCGCCCGGCCGGAATACGGCTCGTTGTCGCCGGTCAGGTAACCGGCCGCGCGGAACTCGTCGATGAAGATGTCGGCCAGGCGCGAATCCTTGTCCCACAGGACGCCGATCTGCACGTCACGTACGATGCCGTCGAGCACCGGCGCGAAGCTGTGCACCGAGATGAAGGCCGGCGGCGGTCCCGCGGCCCGCAGCCGCCGCAGCTGTTCGTCGATCGCACGGTGATAGGGCCAGTACACGGCATCGGCCCGGCGCTCCTTCTCCGCCTGGGCGAGGTGCCGGTTGCCCGGCACGAGGATCCCGTCGCCGTACTCCAGGAACGCGCCCGGATCCATCAACTCGCGGTTGCAGTCCACGACCAGCCTCGAATACTGGCCGAGCACGGCGGTCACGCCGAGA
>JBAUVS010000095.1:0-19955 GCA_049583345.1 Woeseiaceae bacterium | reverse complement strand
CCGATGAGCGCGGCCTGATCCTGGGCATGGTCGGCGGCCTGACGCTGGGCATGTTGCTGTGCCGCAGTCCCTGGGCCGACTACGCGAACGCGATCTTCGCCGGCATGGCCAACCCGATCGCCGGCGTCACGATCATCGCCTGGTTCTGGGCCGGGATGTTCGCGCAGGTCCTGCGCGTCGGCGGGCTCGTCGACGGACTCGTCTGGCTCGGCGGGCAGTCGCATGCGACCGGCGGCCTGTTCGTCGGCGCGACCTTCCTGCTCGCCGCGACTTTCAGCACGGCGGTGGGCACCGGTTACGGCACGGCGGTCGCATTCTGCACGCTGATGTTTCCCGCCGGCGTGGCGCTCGGCGCCGACCCGGTCTGGTTGTTCGCCGCGATCCTGTCCGGTGCGGCATTCGGCGACAACCTCGCGCCGGTCTCGGACACGACCGTCGTCTCGGCGACGACACAGGAGACCGACATCCCGGGCGTCGTGCGCTCACGCGTCAAGTACGCGCTGATCGCTGCGGTGCCGGCACTCGTCATCTTCACGATCTTCGGCGGCAGCGGCACCGTCGTCGACCCCGCCCGCGCGACGGACCTGCTCTCCGAGTCGTTGTCCCCGGAGGGCCTCGTGCTGCTGATACCGTTCGCGTTCGTGATCTTCCTGGCGCTGACCGGCCGCCACATCCTCGTCGCGCTGACCTGGGGGATCCTGTCGGCCATCGCGCTCGAACTCCTGCTCGGGCTCGCGCCGCCGCACGACATCCTCTTTATCGATCCGTCGCAGGCAAAAGTCGGCGGGGCGCTGGTCGACGGCATCGCGGGCTACATCGGCCTGTCGGTGCTGATCCTGCTCATCGTCGCCGCCGGGCACCTGATGAAGCTCGGCGGCGCGCTGGATGCGATGATCGATGCCCTCAAGCGCCTGGCGCGCGATTCGGTCGCGCGCGCCGAGGTGGCGATGTGGAGCATCGTGTTCGCGCTCAACGTCTTCATCACGATCAACACGGCCGCGGAGATCGCGGCCGCGCCGGTGATCTCGCAGCTCGGCAAGCGCTTCAAATTGCATCCCTATCGCCGCGCCAACCTGCTCGACGCCGTCAGTTCGGCGCTCGGTTACATCTTCCCGTGGGGTGGCGGCGTGCTGATCGGCTACCAGACAATCCGCACACTGGAATCGCAGTACGCCTTCGTGCACGCGGTACCGCCGACCGAGGTCTGGCGTTTCGTCCTGCACGGCTGGTTTCTCGCCGCCGTCATGCTCATCGCCGCACTGACCGGTTTCGGGCGCACCTACGAGGCGGCCGACGGTTCGGAAACCAGGATCCCGCCGGCGTAGCGGCTCGTGGATCAGTCGTTGGCCGCTTCTGGTGCGGCCAGCCGCGCTCCGCAATATTTGCAAAATGCGGCGTCGTCGGCATGTCCGGCCCGGCTGCATTCCGGGCACGACTTGGACGTACGGCGCCGCGTCATCACGTCGCGCAATTCCGCGGCGTAAATGCCGGTCGGCACGGCGATAATGCCGTAACCCATGATCATCACGATGGAGGCGATCACCTGGCCCAGTGCGGTCTGCGGCGTGATGTCACCGAAACCGACGGTCGTCAGCGTGACGATACCCCAGTAGACGCCGCGCGGGATGCTCGTGAAGCCGTTCTCCGGCCCCTCCACGACGAACATCAACGCGCCGAACAGCACGACGATGGTCACGATCACGTACAGGAACACGAGGACCTTGCGCCAGCTCTGCGTCATGGCCTCCACGAGCGTGTCCGCGGCCGATACGTATTGCACTAGTTTCAGGATTCGGAACAGGCGCAGTATGCGCAGGATCCGGATCACGAGCAGATAGCCCGAACCCGTCACGAACAGGGCCAGGTAGGTCGGCAGGATGGCGAGCAGATCGACGATCCCGTAGAAACTCGTCGCGTAGACACGCGCGCTGCGTACACACCACAGGCGCACGAGATATTCGACCGTGAACAACAGGGTGAATCCCCATTCGATCGCCCGGAGCATGCCGCCATGGACCGCCCGGATGTCCGAGATGCTCTCGAGCATGATCGCCACGACGCTCAACAGGATGGCCGCGATCAGCAGGACGTCGAACAGTTTTCCCGCCGGCGTGCGCGACTGGAAAATGACGACAAAGGCGCGCCGGCGCAGCGCGCCTTCGCCCGCCTGGCTGCGGCCGTCGGTCGGCAGATGTTCGTTTGCCATAGCGACGGCATTATAGAGGACCCGCGTCCGGCGGCCTGCGCCGCGCCGGGTATTCCAGATCGTTATTTGCCCCGTGCGACTTTCGTGGCGGCGGATGGCAGAATACGGAAATCTGCGCCGGCCTCGCCGGCCATCGAAAAACCACGGGAAATAGCTATGAAATTACTGCTCTCCGCGCTGGCCGCGGCCGTCCTGCTCACCGCCTGCGGCAAGGAGCCCGAGCCGCCGAAGGCCGCTGCACCGGCCGCTGCCCTGAAGTCCGGCGTCGACCTGGCCGGGATGGACAAGTCCGTACGACCGCAGGACAACTACTACGACTACGCGAACGGCACCTGGCTCCGCGACACCCAGATCCCGCCCGACGAGGTCGGCTGGGGCAGCTACATGACGCTGCGCAAGGACAGCCTGGCGACGCTCAAGGCCATCGTCGACGACCTGCAGGCCGACGTATCGGACAACGAAGCCGCCGTGAAGCTTCGTGACTACTACAACGCCTACATGGGCGAAGAGCGCGTGGAATCCCTTGGTTTGAAGCCCCTGCAGGACCTGTTCGACCAGATCGACGCGCTGCAGACACACGACGATGTCGCGCGCTGGCTCGGCCAGAACAACGACATCGGCATCGACGGCCCGTTCAACCTGTATATCAACCAGGACGACAAGGATTCGACGAAGTACGTGATCTTCATCGTGCAATCCGGTCTTGGCCTGCCGGACCGGGATTATTACTTCGACGATTCCAAGCGCGGCATCGAACTGCGCAATGGCTACGTGGCCCTGGTCAGCAAGCTGCTCGCGATGTCGGGCTACGACGATGCCGACGCCGCGGCGGACCGCATCATGGCGCTGGAAACGGCCATGGCCGACAAGCAATGGAAGAAAGAGGACAATCGCGACGCCGACAAGGTCTACAACAAGACCACGGACGCCGAACTCGGCAAACTGCTGTCGAACTTCGACCTGGACGATTACTTCGCGGGCATCGGTTCGGGCCGCCAGGACTACGTCATCGTCGCTCAGCCGTCCTATCTCAATGCGCTCAATCAGCTGTTCGTCGACACGGACATCAATACCTGGAAAGAGTACCTGCGCCTCGACACGATCCTCGCGTTCGCAACCTACCTCCCGAAGGCATACGTGGACGCACAGTTCGACTTCTACAGCAAGACCCTGTACGGCCGCGAGGAACAGCAGCCGCGCTGGGAGCGTGCGGTCCAGTCGATGAACGGCAACGTCGGCGAGCTGCTCGGTCAGCTGTACGTCAAGAAGACCTTCCCGCCGGAAGCGAAAGAGCGCATGGAAACGATGGTGCATTACCTGCTCGCCGCCTATGCCGATTCGATCAAGAAACTGGATTGGATGAGCGAGGAGACCAAGGTCAAGGCACTGGACAAGCTCTCGAAGTTCATGCCGAAGATCGGCTATCCGGACGAATGGAGAGACTATTCGACCCTGGACGTCTCGGCGGACCAACTCGTGCAGGATGTGCGCAACGCCCGCGAGTTCAATCACTATTATGAGATCGACAAGCTCGGCAAGCCGATCGACCGCAAGGAATGGCACATGCCGCCGCAGACGGTCAACGCGTACTACAACCCGGGACTGAACGAGATCGTGTTCCCGGCAGCGTACCTGCAGCCGCCGAACTTCCAGCTCGATGCCGAGGATGCGTTCAATTACGGCGCCGCCGGCGTGACGATCGGACACGAAATCGGCCACGGCTTCGACGACCAGGGCAGCAAGTACGACGGCGACGGCAACCTCAAGAGCTGGTGGACGGACGAGGACCGCGCACGCTTCGAGAAACGCACGAAGGGCCTCGTCGCTCAATTCAATAAGTTCGAAGCGCTGCCCGGGCAGTACGTGAACGGCGAATTCACGCTGGGCGAAAATATCGGCGACCTGGGCGGCACCGGGATCGCGCTAAAGGCTTACTACCTGTCGCTCGAGGGCAAGGAGCCGCCGGTCATCGACGGCTTCACCGCCGAGGAGCGCTTCTTCCTCGGCATGGCGCAGTCGAGCCGCATCCTCTGGCGCCCGAAGCTGATCGAGTTACTGGTGAAAACCGATCCGCATGCGCCGGACGAGTTCCGTGTGAACGGCGTGCTGCCGAATATCGATGCCTTCTACAAGACCTACGACGTCAAGGAAGGTGACAAGATGTATCTGCCGCCGGATCAACGCATCCGGATCTGGCAGTAGACCCTCCCGTAGTCGCGAAAAAAGGGCCGCCGCAGTTGCGGCGGCCCAGTGCCTGAACTAAGGATTGGGTTCGGGATTGGGAGCCTTTCGCTCAGGCGTCAAATTGCACAGCGAAGTGTATTTGATTCATTGGACGGTGTGTCGTGGTCCTTCCAGAACCGCATCAGCGTCACGTCGGCTTGTGCGACCAGGCCTTTGTCGTTTACCTGGTATACCGTCGTCTTGTCCGCGAAGTTGGACACCGCGTCCCTGGCCGCTTTGCCCGCGACGGCCTCTGCCGTGGTGTTGCCGTCCCAACTTCCGTCCACGAAATGTTTGAACGTGTCGTGGTCCGCGAACAGGAACACCAGCTTGTATTGCTGGATGCCAGCGCCCAGACCGAGCCCGCCGGCACCCATGTGCATATAGGCACACTGGTTGTTGCCGGGGTCGACCGCGACGCCTGAACCGCCTGCACCGGTCACCAACGCGCCGACCTTGGTCGTATCGAACACGGCATAGAGCTCGGATTGCTGATATCGCTGTCTGGCCTCGGCACTCTCGGCCAACAACGCATCAAGCGATGCCTTTGCCATGTGTTCGAGCTTGACGCGATCTGCGTCGGTCAACTCCCCGGAACTGTTCGCGTTCTCGCCGGAGTTGGTAGCGGCTTCCGGTTTGTCCGGTGAATTCGCCAGGTCCGGTGCCGCGTAGAGTGCACCGGCCAGCGCCATTACAAGAAGCAAGCCCGAATATTTCTTCATGAGTCTTCGCCTCCTTCGGTTGGGTGAGCCCGATGGCGGTTGCCAATATCCAGGTGCCACTCCTCAGCCTCGACCGAGTGACACCCGGAATTTGTGCTGCGCTCAGCTCAGCGCCTTGTCGAACTCGTCCTTGCTGATACGGCCGTCCTTGTTCGTGTCGATCGTGTTGAAGTTCTTGGACAGCCAGTGATTCTTCTGGCTGGCCTCGAGCGACGTGATGGAGCCGTCCTTGTTGACGTCGATATCCGTGAATTCCGCCTTCTGCGGCTTCATGTCCTCATCCGACGACTTGGCGCTCGACATCTGGTCATCCGCGTACGCGGCGCAGGCCAGCGCTACCGTGATGGCGGCGATTGCAGTGAGAAACGCGGGTTTTCTGTTACTCATGTAAATTTCCTCCTGACTCGTTGAGTTTTGACACGGTTTTGCGTGTCAAAGCTTTAGCAGCAATTGCCGTGCCAGATTGGGACAATGTTGGGGAATCAGGAACTTAGGTCTGCTGGGCCACACCGGCACGGGCATCGCCCTGTGACCGATCGCATACACCTGCATCCATGCAAGGCATGTCCTTTACGACGCGCGGAGGTCGGTATGCCAACGGAATCAAGGTCCTGGGTGCGGCGCCCGGGGGTGTTACCGATCGGCAACACCCCTGCGCACGACCTGGCCGTGTCCCGGCAGTCGCCGTGATACGCGTCCAGTCGCCCACGCTGTTCCGGCTGGTGCTGATCGGCTTCCTCGTCGTCGCCGCACCGCTGGCCGGCGCGATCATTACTGCCGTCGTCCAGGTGAACCGGCTCGCGCACAACAGCCGCAGCGCGCTCGTCACGGTACAGGAGAACGCGACGGTAAGCCGTACGCTGGTCGACAGCGTTACCGCGATGGAGCGCAGCGCGCGCCAACTGCTCGTGATCGACGATCCGTCGTACCGGGATATCTATGCCGACAACCGGCAGGAGGTCCTGAATCTCTACCAGCGCCTGGGCAACAGCACCATGGATCCCGACATGCGCGCGCGCCTCGCCGATTCCCGCGAGCTGGAGGCCGCGACCCACGCGATCGTGCAATCGATCGACCACGGCGCGACGACCGAACAATTCGACGCCTCGATGGACGCGCTGCGTGCGTCCGTGCTCGACGTCGTGCAACAGCAGAACGCGATGGCGCGCAAGCTGGCCAACTCGATGCCCGACCAGGCGCGTGATTTGCGCCGGACGCTGCTCATCCAGGCCGTACTCGTGATCCCGCTGTCGGTGGCCCTCGCCGGCCTGTTCGTCATGTTGATCGTGCGTCCGTTGCGACAGATCGATGCCAGCATCCATGCACTCGGTCGTGGCGATCTTGCCGGCAGCGTACGGATCGTCGGCACCCGCGATCTCGAAGAGCTCGGCCGGCGGCTCGAATGGCTGCGATTGCGGTTGCTCGAACTCGAGGCCGAGAAGTCGCGGTTCCTCAGGAACGTCTCCCACGAACTGAAGACCCCTCTGACCAACATCCGCGAGAGCACGGAGCTGCTGATCGATGACGACCATTCGGAGGCCGGCTCGGAACGCAACATCATCACGCACGTGCTGCGCGACAACAGCCTGCGGCTCCAGCAGATGATCGAACAACTGCTTCGCTACGGGGCGCAGGGTGACGCCGGCGACGATCGCCTCGATGCGACCGTTCAGCTCGACCTGCTGGTCGATTCCGTGCTCGATCGGTACGCGCTGACGGCCAGATCGCGCTCGATCGCCGTGGAACGGGTGCTGGCGCCGGTCGTGGTCACTGGCAGTCCGCGGCGCCTGGAAGTCATCGTGGACAATCTGCTGTCCAATGCCGTCAAATACACACCGAACGGGGGCCGGATCGGCGTGAATCTGAGCGACGATCCGGACGAAGTGACACTCGACGTATGCGACGACGGCCCGGGGATTCCGGCAAAGCTGCGGCCGCGGATCTTCGACTGGTTCGTCACCGGCCCGCGCCCTCACGACTGGAAAGTCGCGGGTACCGGGATGGGTCTCGCTATCGCCCGGGAGTACGCACTGCAGCATCACGGGGATATCCGCCTGATCGATTCTTCGGGCGGCGCGCATTTTCGGCTGACGATACGGAAGGTGAACGATGAACGTGCATAAGCTGGCGCTGGCCTTCCTGCTGATCCTTGGCGCATGCGCGTCCACTCCTCCCATCGTGTCGGACTGGGCCAATTACGCGGACGAAGTCGACGGCCTGTCCCCGCAGGAACTCGGTGCGCGTATCTCGAGCGTCGACGAGCACTACCGTACGTCGCCGGACGACCTTACGCGCCTGCAGCTCGCCTACCTGTTGAGCCGTCCCGGTTCCGAGGCACACGACGTCAGGGCGGGCCGCTCGTTGCTCGAGCAGATAGACGACGACGGTCCCTATTCGGCACTGCGGGATCTGGTCAACCGCCAGATCACGGTGGAGGCCGAACTCGAAGCTTCGCGCCAGCAGGTCCAGCAGCGCAACGCGCAGATCGAACTCCTGCATAAGCAGATCGATCAGCTCGAGGAGGGCCTCGATCGGGGCACGGAGCAGCAAGCGCAGCTCGAAGCGCTGCAGGGCAAGGTCCGTGAACTCGAATCGCAGCTCGAGGCCCTGAAGTCGATCGAGGCCGAGATGTCACAAGGCCAGAAGGCCATGGACGAGTTGCCCGATGAATAGCCGGCGCACCGTGCTGGTCGTCGATGACGACGAAGACCTGCTGCAATTGCTGACGATACGGCTCGGGCGCGCGGGCTACGCGGTGCGAACAGCGACCGGTGCTGCAGAGGCCCTGCACAGCCTGAGCAGCACGCAGCCGTCCGCGGTAATCAGCGACCTGAAGATGGACGACATGGACGGCATGGGTTTGCTCGACGAGATCGAGAGACGCTTTCCGGTCCTGCCCGTCATCCTGCTCACGGCACACGGCACGATTCCGGACGCCGTGAAAGCGACGCAGAACGGGGCGTTCGCCTTCCTCACCAAGCCGATTAACGACGAAGAGCTCATCGCCTGCCTCGACGAGGCGATTGCCGTCGGCGGCCGTCCGCCCCGGGAAGGCGACGGCGACAGCGCGGTGCCGGGATGGCGAGAAGGGATCCTGACGCGAAGCGCCACCATGGAAGCGCTCCTGAAGCAGGCGGAGCTCGCGGCCGCTACGGATGCGAGCATCATCATCGAGAGCGAGAGCGGTACCGGCAAGGAATTGCTGGCACGCGCCATACACGCCGCCAGCAATCGCAGAGACGGTCCCTTCGTGCCGGTGAACTGCACCGCGATCCCGGAAACGCTGTTCGAGAGTGAAGTCTTCGGTCATGTGAAGGGTGCGTTCACGGGCGCGGATCGAAACCGGACCGGACACTTCCAGCAGGCGCATGGCGGGACGCTGTTCCTCGACGAAGTCGGCGACATGCCGCTGGCCTTCCAGGCCAAGCTGCTCCGGGCGCTGCAGGAGAGGGCCGTCCGCCCGCTGGGCGCGGAGCGGGATGTGCGGGTCGACGTCAGGGTCGTCGCGGCAACACACCACGACCTGGAGCAGGCCGTCCAGCGCCGGCAATTCCGCGACGACCTGTATTACCGATTGAGCGTCGTCCGGCTGGCTCTGCCGCCGCTCTCGAAGCGCCGCGAAGACATCCCCCTGCTCGCCGACCACTTCCTGAGGCAATTCTCGACGGACGGGGTAGCGACCAGTTTCAGCAGCGGGGCCATGCGGCGCCTGTTATCCGCCACCTGGCCCGGCAACGTACGCCAGCTCGCCAACGTCATCCAGAACTGCGTCGTGCTGTGCCGTTCGGCGCTCATCCCCGAGAGTCTCGTCGAATACGCCTTGCGAGACCAGGCGCAGGGACTGACGCCGTTCGCTGCCGCCAGGGACGAGTTCGAATACGAATACCTGAGGAACCTCATGCAATCCACCGACGGCAACGTCTCGCAGGCGGCGCGGCTTGCGGAGCGCAATCGCTCGGAGTTCTACAAGCTGCTGCGCAAGCATGACCTCGACCCGGACGATTTCCGGAAATAGCTGCAGCAAAATATTCAGGAGCCTCTGACAAATTCGAAAGTGCTTCGTCATTGCGAGCGAAGCGAAGCAATCCAGTGTTTGAAATCAACGAATTATGGATTGCCGCGTCGCTGCGCTCCTCGCAATGACGAAATAATCGGAGTTTCACTAAAAAAATATGTGCAACTCGGCGAAGAGCTGGTCCCTGTTCTGCGCAGGATTCTGCGGGATTCCGTCATACGTCCGGTAGCCGACGCGCGCCTGTACGAATTGCATCGGTGAATACTCCCACACGAGACTCATCCGTGTGCGTTCATTTTCCGAGACATCGTCATCCGGGTCGAACCATTCGTACGTCAACTTGAGATTGTGCCCCTTGCGATATTCGTAGTTCGCTTCGACGAGACTCGCCCAGAGCCCGCGGCGGCCGGTCGGACGGCCATCGTCGATGATGTAGTCGAGTTCGGCCAGCCAGACGACAGGCCCGGTACGAAGACCGGCGAACACGTTTTGCATCTGGCGGTCACCCGCCGTCGAGTCGTTGTAGTTTAAGCTGCCGCCAAGGCGCCAGCGCGGCATCACGCGGCTGACGCGCAGGCTGTATTGCTTTCCGGAATCGATCTCTGGACCGCCGGCCGTGCCTCGCGTCACCGCGAACTGAGCCGTCCAGGCGTCGTGTTCGTACTGGATCTCCCAGCCCGTATCCGGCGTGTTGTAATTGATGCCGCCGACCTGGCGAATGAATGCTTCGTCATCCTGCAGGCGCAGACCGTACGGCAGGAAGAACTGGCCGGCTCGGACAGCCCAGGACCCGTCCGGCATCGACAGCCGGACGTACTTCTCTCGGACCAGGGGATCGTCCGGCCGTAACCTGGCATCCACGTAAAGCGTCAGGTACTTCGGAAACGGACGGACTTCGACGTAGGCCAGGAATTCTTCGAGTCCCTTCTCCCGGCTGGATGACTCGCCCGGCACGTTGACCTGATCCCAGCCCCCGCGCGCGTCGCCGCCCAGCGCGAGCCACCGCCCCAACTCGCCGGTCCAGAGCTTGCCCACGCCCAGTTTGTGCGCGGCGAGTTCGGTCTGCGCGTAGAGATCGCCGTATCGTGTCCGCTTGCCGCCTCCCGAAGGTGAGGTGTGGCAGCTTCCGCATTTCATGCCTTTTTGTACGGCGAGGTAGGGCTCGGCGTGTGCACTCTGCCCAGGGGCTGCGAATACGAGGAGAGCGAAGGCGAGCGACAGGCAGGTCCGGGTCAGCGTCATCGCGTGGCCCCCTCAGTGATCACAGGGCTGCCGCCCACTTCGAATTCCGCGGTGCTGTCGCCGTCGAGAGATTCTCCGTCGACGCTCAGGATCAAATTGGGCCCGGAACCTTCGAGCGAAATGCGATACACGTCGACGATCGGTTCGACGCCACGGAGATCCATGATCGCCACGCGGGGATTCATCCGCGACAGCGATACCGGCGCCGGAACCGGGAATTCGTTGCCATCCTCGAAGCGGCCGTCTCCGCCACTGCGCGTCAGTGTGAAGGTCAGCTCATTGACCGTCGAGGCATCGATGTCACGGTCGAAGCCCGCGACGATATGCGCCGGAAATGCGACACCGGTACTCCCCGCCGCCGGGCTCAGCGAGACGACCAGCGGCCGCGGGCCGGTCGCCGCGGCCGATATTGGCTGTGCACCTTCGGTGATCCACTGGCGAACGAAGTCGATCGTGGACCGTGGCAACGGCGGAGCGCCGAGCGGCATCTGGCCGCCCTCCGTCGCGGTCCCTTCCAGTTTCCGGATCAGATAGCTTGCGTCCGGATTGCCGGGTTCCACGCGCAGCAGAGCACCCACCTCCTGACTCGGCACGCCGACCAGGCTGGCGTAGCTGCTGGCCGCGTCCAGCCGCAATCCTTGCGGGGCGCCCGCGCCCGAGTGGCAAACGACGCAGTACGAGTCGAATACATTTGCCTGTAGCGAATCCAGCGTCGGCGCGAGCGGCAGGTCACCGCCTTCCTGCAGGGGTCGGCCCGCGACGTTGAGACCGCTGCCGTCGCCGGCGGTGCATGCATTCAGACACACGAGGAGAAGCAGCGGCAGGACGGGACCGGCCGAGGGGATTGGCGCTCTGTTCATGCCCGGTAGGTCGCCGCGCGGGCGCCCCCGGTTCATTTGAACCTTATTCGGGTCCCGGGCGACCTATAATTACTCAAGTCGGCCAGCAGGTGGCAGCGCAGATGACGCCACGACATTCCAGCGAGTCCGCGGCAGGCACGGAGACCGCGCCGGACCGCACGCTACTCGCAGCTGTCCGGGCGCGGGACCGGCGTGCCTTTGCCGTACTGTATCGACGTTACCATCCGCGTCTGCACGGGTATCTGCGGCGTCTGCTCCCGAATCCGGTTTTCGCCGACGAAATCGTCGACGATGTCATGTTCGTGGTCTGGAAGGACGCGCGCAGGTTCCGCGGCCAGTCCGCCGTGTCGAGCTGGATATTCGGCATTGCATACCGCAAGGCCATGAGCGCGATCCGCAAGGAAGGACGCTACCAGGCGCCTCTGGACCGGGGCGCTGACGCCGATGCAGTGGCGGCCGGCTCTTCCCAGGACTCGGAATTGCTGCGCGCCGGACTCGCCAGACTCAGTGCGGATCACCGGCAGGTCCTGGAGCTGACCTATTTTTGCGGCTTCTCGTATCGGGAGATCGCGGAGATCGCCGATTGTCCGATCAACACCGTGAAAACGCGCATGTTCCACGCCCGGCGGAGACTGAAGCACCTGCTTCCGATACTGGCCGGCGACGCGAAGGAGGATGAACGTGACCGCGCCTGAAATGATGTCCCATGACACGGCCGCCGAATTATTGCCCTGGCTGGTCAACGATTCGCTCGCCGCGGGCGAACGCGAAGCCGTGCGCAAACACGCCACGAGCTGTGTAATCTGCAGGCGCGAGCTGGCGCAGCTCGAAACCCTGCGCGCTGCAATCGTGCCGGTGGACGATCCCGACACGTCCGCTGCACCTGACATGCGCCGAATCAATGCGCGCATCGATGCACTGGTCGCCGGCGAGACGGCCGGCAGCCTGCTGCTGGCGAAAATGCGCGATTGGTTCGGCAATCCCTGGCGGGTAGCCTTCCTCGCACAGACGGCCGCGTTGGTCGCACTCGTCGCATTCTGGCCGCAGCTGGAAGGGACCGAGCCGGAATATACGACACTCACGGAACCGCAGATTCTGCCCCGGGGTCACTACGTTCGCATCGTATTCGACCCGACACTCGATGCTGCGGCCATCTCCACACTGCTCGAGAGCACGCCTCTGAATATCGCATCGGGGCCGTCCCCGCGCGGCGTGTACATGCTGCGTTTTGCCGAGGACACCGCCCCCACGGATCGCGCCGCGATCGTTGCCGCGTTGCATGGAACGCCCGGGGTCTTGTTCGTTCAGCCGGTAAGCGGCGACGAGGAGAAATGAAACCGAGCTGCTTGCTGCTGCTTCTCTTGGTCGTCGCATTTCCGGCCGCGGCGCAGGCGAGCGATACGGATGGATCGCGGATACTCGTCACGTTTGCCGATCCCGGCCTGAGCAATGCGGCCCATGCCGGTCCTCCGCGACCCGGCTACAGCCGCAGAACGTCGACCTATCTCGTCTCGATCAACGTCAAGCGCGCGGCCGAGCGCGTCGCCCGGGATTTCGACCTGCGCGTTGTCGATGAATGGCCCATCGTTCCGCTCAAGGTACATTGCCTGGTGTTCGCCGTGAGTAAGGGCGTCGATGTGCAACCCTTGCTGCAACGCCTGCGAAAACGACCCGAAGTCGAATCCGCCCAGCTCCTGAACGTCTTTCAGGTTTCCGGTGCGGCGGACGCAGCCCGGACGGATCCGTATGCGAGGCTGCAGCACAGCGTGGACACGCTGGAGCTCGACCAGGCGCACGCCTGGTCCATGGGCAGCGGTGCGAGCGTGACGATCATCGATACGGGCGCCGACGTCCGGCATCCGGAACTCGTATCGCAGATCAAGGTGCACGTCGACTTCGTCGGCTCCGGAGAAGCCGCATTCGACACCGATGCGCACGGCACGGCCGTCGCGGGCGTGATCGGTGCCGCGGCCGACAACGGCGTCGGCATGGTCGGTGTCGCGCCGTCGGCCAGCCTCACGGTTCTGAAAGCCTGCTGGTATACGGACGGCCGTGCGCGAGCCGTCTGCGACAGTTTCACGCTTGCGAAGGCGCTGGCCTACGCGGTCGATTCGGGCACCGAGATCATCAATCTCAGCCTCGGTGGACCGCCCGACGAGCTTCTTGCACGGCTGGTCGGCGTCGCACTTTCACGCGGGATGGTCGTCGTCGCGGCGGCACAGGATTCGCCACAACCGGGATTCCCGGCCGATGTCCCCGGCGTCATCGTGGCAGGTGCTGCTCCGACGGACCGTGCGACCGTCGTCGCGCCGGGCGACGAGATACTGGTACCGACACCGGGAGGCGGGTTCGACTACGAGTCCGGCAGTTCGCTCTCGGCTGCGCACGTATCCGGCATCGTCGCACTGCTGCTCGCGAAACGGCCGGACCTGAGCCGCAGCGAGGTTGGACGGTTGCTGGTGGACAGCCGCGCCGGATCGGATGCGTCGGTCAATGCGTGCCGCGCGCTCGCGGAACTCTTGCAGCGTTACGGATGCCGCGACCAGACGGCCGCTACACAGACATCGTCCATGGGCGGTGCAGGATCAGAATGAAGCCGACAGGCTGACGACGAACTGCGATCCTGCCGACAGGTAAGCGAAGAAGCCGCCGGGCATCTCATTGTCATACCAGCGAAGATCGACGGTCAGGCGCGAGAAGCGTGCCGATGCGCCGACATCCCAGTACGCAAACCGCGACGCACCCAGGTCTGCGAGATCACTGAGACCTGCGCCGGCGTCGATCACCCAGGCGCTCTCGAGGGGCCAGTCCGCGCGCAATTCGAGATGTCGCCCGATCGCGTCCCGGCCGTAGATGTCGCCACTGTAACCGAATTCGATCGAATAGCGCTCGTGAAGGGTCAGGGCGACCAGTGCCTCCGTGTAGTCGTAGGAGCGATCGGCTTCGCTGCCGGGATACGTGTAACGCGCCAGCGAGACCGCCACGGAGAGTGGTCTATCCGGCGCATAGTGATAGCCGGCGTAGTAATCGAGTTCCGCGTCGCGGCTGCCGTCAGGACTGGGAAGATCGATCGTGCTCACCCAGGCACCGGCGAAGAACCCCGAGTCCGTTTCGTAGTCCAGCCCGGCCTGCAGCGCGGGGTTTCCGTCGGACGACGCAAGGCCGCGGTAGATGTACTGACTCGTCAATGTCGCGATCCCGGACAGTTCGCCCGCCAGTGCACAAGGCTGGCATACCACGGCGGCGGCAGGCACCCCGAGGAATAGCACCAGGGCCGGTCCGGGATGCCTGCGGCGGTCGCGAAGGTTTTTGCGGCGATGTGTCACCGGATCTGTCCGCCCATGGTATCCCCGCTCACTCTACCGGAATTCGAATCGACGGTGTCGGCACCGGTTGAACCTTTTCCTGCCCGTCGGCTACCCACGGAAAAAGACACCTGTTCCATCGAGCAGGACGAGTACAACACAACCGCCAGGAAGAGATCCATGAAGAGCGCCCCGAGATCGTCCAACGTATTCGTCGTGCTGGCCGCAGCAATCACCTTGACCGCATGTGGCGGCTCCGGCGACGGCGGCAACCGAAAGCCGCAACAACCGCCTCCCGACACGACGGCACCGACAGTCGCTGCAGTCACAGCGCCGCCAGGCTCCACGCTCAATCGCATCGTGACCTTGAGTACGACAGCGAGTGACAACACCGGCGTCACGGGGGTCAGTTTCTTCATCGACGGTGTCATGCTGGGCAGCGTCAGTGTGGCACCGTACAGCATCGAATGGGATACCGGCGCGGAGACCGACGGCGATCACGTCATACGTGCAGAGGCTGTGGATGCCGCGGGCAATACAGCGCAATCGGCCGATATTACGGTGACCGTCCGCAATTCGGTGCAATTCGCCGTGACGCTGAGCGGCGCGGAAGAGGTACCGCCGGCGACGTCGCAGGGGTCGGCACAGGCCGACTTTACGGTGAATCTCGTCAGCGGCGAGATTTCGGGCACGCTCACGGCCAGCGGCATTACGCCGACGGCGGCGCACATCCATGATGCTTTCGCCGGCACGAACGGCGGCGTGCTCGTCCCGCTCGATCAGGATGCCACGGATCCCGCGCTGTTCACGGTGCCTGCCGGCACCAGCCTGGATGCTATGGAGGTCGAGCGCCTGCTCGCAGGCGCTCTGTATGCCAACGTGCATACGGCGGCAGCGCCCGGCGGCGAACTCCGCGGCCAGATACTGCCCGAGGATTTCGTACTGCGATTCACGACGCTCGACGGGCTTGCTTCCGTGCCCCATGTCGACAGCCCCGCCGGCGGCTTTGCGGCGGTGACACTGAACCAGGCGAGCGGCGCACTCGTCGTCGAAGCCCAAGTGACCGGCCTCGACGACGCCACCCAGGCACACGTGCACGACGCGTACGCCGGAGATACCGGTGCGGTCCTCGTACCGCTGAATCAGGATACTACCGATCCGGGTCACTGGTTCGTCGAAGACGGCATGCTCAACGCGGCCGGCCTCGATGCCTTCGCCGCGGGCCGGCTCTACGTCAACGTCCACAGTCCCGCCCATCCCGACGGTGAAGTACGCGGCCAGATCCTGCCGGACGGTATCGTCGTCCTGTACACCGAGCTGACGGGTGAGCAGGAAGTGCCGGCGATCGACACCGGCGCCACGGCTTTCGCTGCGCTGACGTTCGACACAGCGGCATCGTCGATGACGCTGCACGTCAACACGTCCGGCCTCGACGATGCCACGGCATCGCACCTGCACGGCGCATACGGCGGCATGAACGGTCCGGTCCAGATCGGACTCATGCAGGACGGCGCGAATCCGGCACACTGGTCCGTGGAAAACCAGGCGCTCGATGCCGCGCAGATGGACGCGTTGCTCGCCGGTGCAACTTACGTCAACGTGCACACGCCGGCCCATACCGACGGCGAGGTTCGCGGTCAGATCATCCCCGATGGAATCCTGTTCGCGGCCGGCCGGCTCGAGGGGAGCCAGGTCGTCCCGTCCGTGAGCACGACCGCTGGCGGTACTTTCGCGGTGACCGTCGACCCGGCCGCGATGACGCTCGTCGCACACGCGAACACGACCGGTGCCGACGACGCGACCGCTGCACACCTGCACGACGCCTATGCGGGTGTGAGCGGCGCCGTCGCGATCCCATTGGTGCAGGAAGCGGGCGACGTCTCGCACTGGTCGGCAGACGCCGTCACTCTCACCGCAGATCAGCTGGTGGCGTTCGAGGCAGGTCGGCTGTACGTGAACGTGCACACGCCCGCCAACCCGGGCGGCGAGATCCGCGGCCAGCTCGCGCCACCGCCGATCGAAGTACTCTTCAGCACGCTGGGCGGTGACCAGGAGGTCCCGGCCGTCGCCAGCGCCGCGAGCGGCATTGCCGCCTCGACGGTCGACCGCGACAGTGGCGTGATTACCGTCCACTTGCATGCGAGCGGCGCCGACGACGCCACCGCCTCGCACGTCCACAGCGCCTATGCGGGGCAGAGCGGCGGCGTACTCGTCCCGCTCGCGCAGGATGCCGGCGACGCCGGGCACTGGTCCGTGACAGAGGCTCAGCTCGATGCCTCGGGACTCATCGATTACCTTGAGGGACGCCTTTACGTCAACCTGCATACGCCGGCGAACCCGGCCGGCGAGATACGCGCTCAGTTCGCCCCGCGCGGAGTCCAGGTCGTGCTCGGCGAACTCACAGGCGATCAGGTCGTGCCCCCGGCCGTGACCGGCGCCGGCGGCTACGTGGCGACGACGACGGATCTGCACACACGGCGCTTCGTTGCGTTCGTCAATACTACCGGCGCCGACGATGCGACCGGGGCGGACATCCGCGTCGGCGGCGTTGGAACGAACGGCGACGAGATCCTTGCCCTGCAGCAGACGCCGGCGCTCGTATCGCAGTGGTCCGCCATGAGCGAGCCGCTCGCCGCGGGCGACTTCTCCGCTTACCGCGCCGGCCGTCTTTATGCACTGGTCGCCACGCCGGCGAACCCGGCCGGCGAGATCCGCGGCCAGATCGTGCCGCCCAATGCCGCCGCCTTCGACGACCTGGCGCCGACGGTGACGCTCGCCTCTCCCGGAGCGACCGTTAGCGGAACCGTGGTGCTCCAGGCCGATGCCAGCGACGATCAGGGCGTGGCCTCGGTCCGGTTCCTGGCTGGCGCCAATCTGATCGGCAGCGACGCGACGGCGCCGTATTCGGTCAACTGGGACACGACGACCGCGGCGAACGGTACCGTCACCCTGACGGCCGAAGCAGAAGACCTCGCCGGCAACGTCGGCGTCTCGGCCGCCGTCGACGTGACCGTGGACAACGCGGTGCCGGTCAGCTTCGCCGATATCCAGGCGCAGGTATTCGGTCCGATCTGTTCGGTCTGCCATACCGGCCCGACGAGCGGCAACCTGCCGTCCGGCATGAACTTGTCCAGTGCCGGCAGCAGTTACGCGGCGCTGGTGAGCGTCAACAGTATCCAGCAATCGGGTCTGCTCCGCGTCGAGCCCGGCAACCCGGACGACAGCTACCTGATCCGCAAGCTGGAAGGCAGTCCCGGGATTACCGGAGGCCGGATGCCGCAGGGCGGTCCGTTCCTGGACCAGGGCACGATCGACATGATCCGCCAGTGGATCTCGGACGGTGCATCGAACAACTGACGCACAGCGTCACAGCCGCGAAAGCCAGCTCTCGCGGCGCAGGCGCCGCATCTGCGCGAAAATCCAGCGTTGCCGCTCCCGCACGTACCGGGACGGCCGGTCGGCATGCAGCCGGCGCGGATTCGGCAACACCGCCGCGAGCAGCGCCGCCTGTGCATCGGTCAGGCGCGACGGCGGTTTGCCGAAGTAGTAGTCGCTCGCCGCGCCGACGCCATAGATACCCGGACCGAACTCGGCAACGTTGAGGTAGATCTCGAGGATGCGCCGCTTGGGCAGACAGATCTCGGCGACGACCGTGAGCCAGGCTTCGAGTCCCTTGCGCAGGAAATTGCGGCCCGGCCACAGGTACAGATTCTTCACCGTCTGCTGCGAGATCGTCGACGCACCGCGGAGCCGTCCGCCGTCCTCCGCGTCGGCGATCGAATCGCGGATCGAGCCGACGTCGAAGCCGAAGTGGTCTGCGAATTTCTGGTCTTCCGCGGCCACGACTGCGAGCGCCGCTGCCGATCCGAGCCGTTCCCAGTCGATCCATTCGTGCAGCGGCGTTTTGCGGCCGCTGTCGTCCAGCAACATGAACGCCGTCGTCGTCGGCTCCAGCCAGCGCAGCGGCAGCACGAGCGCGAAGGTGAGTATGAACACGACACCGAGCGCGATCGCAAAGCGGAAGATCCAGCGCCGCCATCGGGACCGGCCGTATCGTCTGCGCGCCATTCCGGCATCATAGGACAGTTGCATTGGCAATTGTGACGTTTCCGCAAGCATGGCGAATCCCAAAAGCGCGTCGCGGTAGCGTAAACTTCACGGCTATGATTCCGGCAGACGCTGTCCAGAACGTCCGCCCGCCCCAACCGGGCGAAGGCCTGTTCGGCGGCCGCTACCTCCTGCAGGAGCGCATCGGACACGGCCGGCTCGGCGAGATCCATGCCGCTGCCGGCGGCAGGCGGCGGGATACGGGCGGCGAGCGGCGTGTCGCGATCCAGGTGCTCCCGGAACGGAGCCTGCTCGACGAGGAGCTCTTCGAGCAGCTCGGCTGGGGCTATGGCCCGCCGGAGACCCCTCCGCACCCGAACATCGTCAGGGTATTCGAGTTCGGCCGCGACGCGCACTGCACGTTCCTCGCCATGGAGCTGCTCCAGGGTACCTCGCTCAGATCCATTCTCGCCGACACCGGGAAGTTGCCGCTCGAAGACGCGTTGCCGGTCGTGCGCGCCGTCGCTGCGGCGCTCGAGTGCCTGCACTCCCATGCGGCGGTGCATGGCGAGGTCACTTCCGGCAACGTCTTCATCACCTTCGACCACACGGTCAAGCTGCTCGACATCGCGCCCATCCTGACGCAGCAGATGCCCGCCAAGGGTCTGGCGGCCGACGGCGGCGCGGCGCATCCCGACGTCCGCGACGATGTCTTCGGCCTCGCCTGCCTGACGTACGAGATGTTGTCGGGCCGGCATCCCTTCGATTTCCAGGTTCGTTCCGGCGATCGCGTGGCCGGAGCCGAAGCGCCACGGATACGGTCGTTGCCGGATCGCCAGTGGCAGGCGCTCCGTCGCGGCCTGTCGCTGCGTGCCGGGGAGCGGACGCCGACCGTCGCGGAGTTCCTGCGTGAATTCGGCGACACGGGCACCGAAGCGCTGCCGCCGGTGGACGATGGTCCCGCCCGCGCCGAGCCCGCGCCGGTCGCGGAACCCGTATTGCCGCCGGTGTACGCGGTGCCGGCGCCAAATCCGATGCCACAACGGGAGCACGGTCCGCGACGAGTGCTCCTGCCGATCCTGCTCCTCGCCCTCCTCGGCCTGAGTGCCTGGTACTACGTCGGACAGCCCGAGCGGGAATTCGCGAGGTGGATGGACATCGTGCTCCCCTGGATCGATGCCCGGACAGCTACTACGACGCTTCCCCGCCTGACGCCGATTGTCGCGGAACACGCGCCGTCCGTGGCGACGCCTCCGAAGGTCGCGACCGCGGCGCCGACCCCGATCGCGGAGATCGAGATTCCGGCCGCCGCCGGATTCATCGGCACGCTTGCCC
>JBAUVS010000094.1:0-2348 GCA_049583345.1 Woeseiaceae bacterium | reverse complement strand
AGCTCGACGGCAGCATCGGCGACGGTAACCGGGAATCCGACCTTGCGCATGAGCGGCAGGTCCGGCAGGTCGTCACCGATATAGACGCATTCGCGAGCCTCCATGCCGAGGCTCGCAGTCAATTGTTCGAAGGCTGTTACCTTGTCCGCGCAGCCCAGGAAGACGTGACGGACGCCGAGTTCCTGCATACGGTGCTCCACCGCCCGGGAGGCGCGCCCGCTGATCACGGCCACTTCCACGCCGGCTGCCAGCAGGCGACGTATGCCATGGCCATCGCGGGTCGAGAATGCCTTGGTCTCGACGCCTTCGTCGGACAGGTAGAAGCGTCCGTCCGTCAACACGCCGTCCACGTCCAGCGCGACCAGCCGCACGCCGGCGAGTGCACTTTCCCAGTCGACGGCGCTCACACGATGCCCGCCCGGAACAGGTCGTGGATGTTCAGGGCGCCGATGAGACGAAAGTCGTCGTCGGCGACCAGCAGCGAGGTGATCTTGTTCTCTTCCATCAGCCGGACGGCCTCGGCGGCGAGTATTTCTGCCGCCGTCGTTTTGCAGCCGGCATGCATGATCTCGCTCATCTTCGTCTCGTGCACGTCGACACCTTCGTCGAGGGCCCGGCGCAGGTCACCGTCGGTAAAGATCCCGAGAATCCGGTTGTCGCGATCGACGATGGCCGTCATCCCGAGCCCCTTGCGGCTCATCTCGATCAGACCGTCGCGCAGCCTGACGTCCGGAGCGACACTCGGTATCGCCTCGCCGGTACGCATGACGTCGCTGACGCGGGTGAGCAGGCGCTTGCCCAGCGTTCCGCGCGGATGCGAAAGCGCAAAATCTTCGGCCGTAAAGCCGCGGATCTTCAGCAGCGCCACGGCGAGTGCATCCCCCATCGCGAGTGTCGCTGTCGTGCTGGCCGTCGGCGCGAGGTTCAGCGGGCATGCCTCGACGTCGACGCTGACGTCGAGGTGTGCATCGGCCGCCTTCGCGAGCGTGGAGGCGCTGTTGCCGGTAATCGACACCAGCCGGGCACCCATGCGCTTGACGAGCGGCAGGATCGTGACGATCTCCTCGGTCTCCCCCGAATTCGAGATTGCCAGCAGCAGATCCTGTCCCGTGATCATCCCCAGGTCGCCGTGGCTCGCCTCGGCAGGATGCACGAAGAACGCCGGTGTCCCGGTGCTCGCCAGCGTCGCGGCGATCTTGTGGCCGATGTGCCCGGACTTGCCCATGCCCATGACGACAACGCGGCCCGGCGTATCCAGGCAGAGCCGGCAGGCGGCTACGAAGGAATCATCCAGCCTTTGCCGCAGTGAATCCACGGCTCGCGATTCGATCTCGAGGACCTCACGCGCGAGCTCCAGCAACTCATCGGATGTCAGGTTCTGCGGCAACGGTCAGTACCTTGTCAAGGCCAGGCCTCAATGCGGCATTCTAACGTTTTGCAGGACCACGTAGGTATCGTAAGCCACGAATGCCGCCAGCAGAGCCACGCCCTCGATCCGCGACAGCTCATTCTTGCCCTCGTAATCGTAGGTCATCGCGAACAGCACGAGGGTGAAGGCCACCATGACGAAGACATGCAGGGACAGCACCTCCGGTTCCAGCGTCAGGGGCCGGATCGTTGCCGCGGCGCCGATCACCGCGAGCATGTTGAAGATGTTGGACCCGACGATGTTGCCGATCGCCAGTCCGTATTCGCCTTTCAGCGCGCTGACGAGCGACACCGCCAGCTCGGGCAGGCTGGTCCCGAACGCGATAAGGAGTATGCCGATGACGACTTCGCTGACGCCGAGCTGGCGGGCGATATCGCTGGCACCGTCGACCAGCAGTTGCGCGCCGAACAGCAGCATCGCGAGGCCCACGGCCAGCCAGACCACCGCGCGGACCATGCCCACGTTCACCGGAATCTCCGCTTCGTATTCCTGCTTGATCGGATCGGTGGGCGCGGACCGCATGCCCAGTCGCGCGAGCCACACCAGCACGATGACGAGTCCGGAGAGCATCACGAGCCCGTCGACCCGGCTCAGGCGGGAGTCGAGGAACAGGGATACGGTCAGCAACGACACGGCCAGCAGCGCGGGCATCTCTCTTCGCAGCGTCGCGGAGCGCAATTGGATCGGTCGAACCACCGCCACGCAGCCGAGCACGAGGCCGATATTCACGATGTTCGACCCGATGGCATTGCCTATGGCCAGGCCGGGCTCGTTGCGGAAAGCCGCGATGACGGACACCAGCAGCTCGGGCGCGGACGTAGCTGCTCCGACGACCGTCATGCCGATCAGCAGCGGCGGCACGCCGAGGTTTCGGGCCGATGCCGCGGCGCCGTAGACGAAGCGATCGGCTCCCCATATC
>JBAUVS010000093.1:0-2373 GCA_049583345.1 Woeseiaceae bacterium | reverse complement strand
AGGGCCGGTGCGATCTTGCGCGCCAGCATCGCGTTCGGAAAATTCCAGGGCGTGATGCAGGCGACGACGCCGACGGGCTGTTTGATGATGACGACACGCTTGTCCGGGGACGGGCCGGGGATCGTATCGCCGTAGATGCGTTTCGCCTCTTCGGCGAACCACTCGAGGTAGCTCGCGCCGTACGCGATTTCGCCGCGCGACTCGGCCAGCGGCTTGCCCTGCTCGGCCGTCATGATCTGCGCCAGGTCTTCCTGCGCCTCCATCATCAGGTTGAACCACTTGCGCAGCAGGTTCGAGCGTTCCTTGGCGGACTTCTGCCGCCAGGTCCCGAACGCGCGCCCGGCCGCCTCGATGGCGCGGCGGGTCTCCGCCGTGCCGCAACTGGCGATGTCCACGATCGTCTCGCCGGTCGCCGGATTCAACACCGGGCGGGTCGCACCGCTGTCGGCGTCGACCCACTCGCCGTCGATGTACGCCCGGGTCTTGATGAGACCCTGATCCGAAATCTTCATCCTGAATGCTCCCGGTCATTGCTTGGGGGACCGGATAGTATGGGTGCTGGGTCCTGCCGGTGCAACGAGCCCCCGGCAGGACCCGGCTGGGGGGTCAGGCCGCTTTGCGCTTGCCGTTCTCGAGCCATTTCTCGAGCTTATCGGCGCCGCCGATCTTCTCGCCGTTGAAGAACACCTGCGGATACGTCGTCGCATCCGCGACGGCGCGCAGCGTGCGGTCGGTGTAGTCGCGGTTCAGCACGAGTTCCTCGAACTCGATGCCGGCGTCGTGCAGCAAGCCCTTGGCACGGGCGCAGAACGGGCAGCCCGGGCGGGAGAACACCGTCACGTCGTACGGCCGCTGCGCCTCGGGGTCGAGGTAGGCCAGCATCGTGTCGGCGTCGGAGACCTTGAACGGGTCGCCCGGTTCCTCCGGCTCGATGAACATCTTCTCGATGACGCCGTCGCGCACCAGCATCGAGTAACGCCAGGAGCGCTTGCCGAAGCCGAGCTCTTCCTTGCCGACGAGCAGGCCCATGCCCTGCGTGAACTCGCCGTTGCCATCCGGCAGGAAGCGCACGCGGTCCGCGTGCTGCGCTCGCTTCCACTCGTCCATGACGAACGCGTCGTTGACCGACACGCAGATTATCTCGTCGATGCCGCGCGACCGGAACAGCGGTTCCAGCTGGTTGTAGCGCGGCACGTGCGAGGACGAACAGGTCGGCGTGAACGCGCCGGGGAGCGAGAAAACGATGACGGACTTGCCCTTGAAGACCTCGTCCGTGGTGACGTTTACCCACTCGTGATCGCGGCGCGTGCGAAACGTGGCTTCGGGGACGGGTCGTCCCTCGATGGATTTGAACATGTCTTACTCCTTATTTGATATCAAAACGATCAGGCCAGCAGGCTGCGCAGCATCCAGGCGTTCTTCTCGTGGAGCTGCATGCGCTGGGTCAAAAGGTCCGCCGTCGGCTCGTCGTTCGCCAGTTGAGCCGCCGGGAACGCCTCGCGCGCCGTGCGCACGACCGTCTCCTGGCCGATGACGAGCTGCCGGATCATCTCCTCGGCGCTCTCCTCGCCGCTGCCTTCGTCGATGGACGTGAGTTTCGCGAAGTCCGAATAAGACCCGGGCGCCTTGATGCCCAAAGTACGAATTCGCTCGGCGATCTCGTCCACCGCGGCGGCGAGTTCCGTGTATTGCCCCTCGAACATCGTGTGCAGCGTGTTGAACTGCGGTCCCGTGACGTTCCAGTGGTAGTTGTGTGTCTTCAGGTACAGCGAATAGCTGTCGGCAAGCAGCTTCGACAGCCCGCTCGCGATCTCTTCGCGTTGTTTCCGGTCGATACCGATATTCAGTTCCATGCTTGGCCTCCTTTACTTCAACGACAGGATAACGCTTGTAGAAAATCCTATAAAATGGTTTAATTCTATTACTATGTCCTATTTCGCGAATGTATGAGACTCCCGAGCACGAAGCAGCTCCAGTACTTCGTCGCGCTCGCGGAAACGGAGCATTTCGGGCGTGCGGCAGAGGCGTCGTTCGTCTCGCAATCGGCGTTCAGCAACGCCATCAAGGAACTCGAGTCCCTGCTCGACGTCCAGCTCGTCGACCGGACCCGCCGCAGCGTCACGATCACGACGATCGGCCAGCAGGTCGCCGTCCAGGCCCGGCTGTGCCTGCGCGACGTACAGGCGCTGGTCGAGCTCGCGCGCGGCCAGCAGCGGCCGATGTCCGGCGAACTCCACCTCGGCGTAATCCCGACGATCGCACCGTTCCTGTTGCCGAAGGTGCTGCCGAAGCTGCGCAAGGCCTATCCGGACCTCCAGCTTTATCTGTACGAGGAACAGACCCAGCGCATCTACGAGCGGCTGATGGACGGCG
>JBAUVS010000092.1:0-5604 GCA_049583345.1 Woeseiaceae bacterium | reverse complement strand
GCCGCTCTCGCCGCGCTCGCGGCTGCCATGCTGGCGAGGAAATCGCTCATGTCGCCCGGAAGTGCTCCTGCAGGCGCCCGAGGAAGGCGCTCGCCGAGCCGCCGTCCAGCACTGCGGCCGCCATCGTGACCCCCTCGCGTGCGTCTCGCGCGCTGCCCAGCACCTCGAGCACGAGCGAGGCGCCCATCAACAATGCGTCGCGGTGCGCGCCGCGATCCTCGCCTGAAAACACGCGCACGAGTTCCGCCGCGTTGTGTGCCGCATCGCCGCCGGTGAGCGCCTCGGCCGGGCAACGCGTTACACCGTAGTCCTCGGGTTTGCGCACGCTCTCCGTCACCCTGCCGGGCACGACGTCCAACAGCAGAAATTCGCCGACCGGCGTCGCCTCGTCCCAGCCCGGTGCGCCGTGCACGACGAACGCCCGCTCGATCGGCATGCCGGACAGGGCGTCGGCCATCAGTCGCGCCGCCGCCGGACTCCAGGCGCCGATGAGCTGATACGGCGGCGCGGCCGGATTCGTCAGCGGTCCGAGCATGTTGAAAACGGTCCGCACGGACAGCGCGCCGCGTACCGGCACGACCGCCTTCATCGCCGGGTGATAAGCGGGTGCAAACAGGAACGTGAAGTTCGTCGCTGCGAGGCAGGCGACCGCCGCTGCCTCGTGCATCGGCAGCGACATGCCGAGCTGCTCGAGCATGTCCGCGCTGCCCGAGCGCGACGAAATGGAGCGGTTGCCGTGCTTGACGACCCGGGCACCGCAGGCCGCCGCCAACAGCCCCGTCCCCGTGGACAGGTTCAGGCTGCCGGAGCCGTCGCCGCCGGTACCGACCGTATCGACGGTCGGCGGCCCTTCCGGTATCGCCGGGTGCACCGCGAGCTCGCGCATGGCGCCGGCGAAACCGCGGATTTCTTCCGCCGTCTCCCCCTTTGCCCTGAGTCCGGCCAGCAGCGCCCCCGCCAGCGCCTCGGGCAGATCGCCTTGCGCCAGCCTGTGCATCAGCTGCGCCGCCTCCGACTCGGACAAGGACCGGCCGTCGAGGAGCCGGTCGAGCATGCGGCTGAATTGCTTGCTCATCGGGGCCGCATCCTGAGGAAGTTCTCCATGAGCTGCCCCCCTTCCGGCGTCAGCACGCTCTCGGGATGGAATTGCACGCCTTCCAGCGGCAGCGTCCTGTGCCGGACTCCCATGACCTCGCCGATGTCGGTCTTCGCCGCCAGCTCCAGCACGCCCGGCAGGGTTTCCTCGCGCGCGCAAAGGGAATGATAGCGGCCGACCTCGAACGGCTGCGGCAGGCCGGCGTAGATCGTCCGGCCGTCGTGCTCCGCCATCGACGTCTTGCCGTGCATCAGGCGGTCGGCACGCACGATGGCACCACCAAAGTGTTGTACGAGGCACTGGTGGCCGAGGCAGACGCCGAGCAGCGGCACGCGTTCGGCGAACGCGGCGATCATCGCGAGCGAAACCCCGGCGTCGTCGGGCCGCCCGGGACCCGGCGAAATCACCAGGTGCGTCGGCGCCAGCGCCAGGGCTTCGTCGACGCCGATGGCGTCGTTTCGATACACCAGGACTTCGGCGCCGAGCGCCGCGAACGCCTGCACCAGGTTGTAGGTAAAGGAGTCGTAGTTGTCGATCAGCAGCATGCGCGCGTCGTTCGGGGTCACGGAGCCGGCCATCACAGTCCCTCGCCGGCGATCTCGAGCGCGCGGCGCAGTATCGCGCTCTTGGCCAGCACTTCGCGGTATTCACTGGCCGGCACGGAATCCGCCACGATACCCGCGCCTGCCTGGAAACTGTACTCGTCACCCGAGAACACCAGCGTGCGTATCGTGATCGCCTGGTCCATGTCGCCGGAGAAACCGAAATAGCCGGCGGTTCCCGCATACAGGCCGCGGCCGACGTCCTCCATCTCTTCGATGATCTCCATGGCGCGGACCTTCGGCGCCCCGACGAGGGTGCCGGCCGGGAAACTGGCCGCAAACAGGTCGAACTGGTCGAAGCCTCCGTCCAGCGTCCCCTGCACCCCGCTGACGATGTGCATTACGTGACTGTAGCGTTCGATGGCGCGATACGGATCGACGTACACCGAGCCGGCGCGCGCGACGCGGCCCAGATCGTTGCGCGCCAGGTCGACGAGCATGACGTGTTCGGCAGCTTCCTTGGGGTCGGCGAGCAACGCCGTCTCGTTCGCCGCGTCTTCCGCTGCCGTCGCACCGCGCGGCAGCGTGCCCGCGATCGGCCGCAGCGAAGCCGTCTCGCCGTTCAGGCGGACCAGTGCCTCCGGCGACGAACCCACGACCTTGAGCTGGCCAAAATCGAAAAAGAACATATAGGGCGACGGATTCAGCAGGCGGAGCGCACGATACACTTCGAACGGCGCGACGTCGCTCCGACCGCGGAACAATACGGAGATGACGATCTGGTAGATGTCGCCCGCGGCGATGTGCTCCTTGCACGCATCGACGCGCTCGCAGAATTCCGTCTCGCTGAAGCTCGGCGCCGCCTTGTCCGTCTTCACCTTCACGACACCGTTCGGGATCGCGCCGCGCAGGCGCCGGACCACCTCGTCGCGCAGTTCGCGGCGTTCCGCCTCCGGGCCGTCGTGCAGCAGGGCCACGCGCCGGGTCAGGTGATCGAACACGAGCAGCGACGCCGGCGCGACGAAGGCCGCATCCGGAATGCCGTCCTGTGCGGCCGTCATCCGTGGCAATCGCTCGAACAGGCGCACGACGTCGTACCCCGATACGCCGACCAGTCCGCCCGCGAACGGCAGCCCTGCGACTTCCGGGCCCGGCCGCGGCGCCTTCGCCAGCGCCTCTCGCAGTGCGTCCAGATAGCCTTCCCGCCCGGCCGGCCGCGCCCGCTTTTCGCCGCCGATCGACAGCGCATCCGCGTCCATGCGCACCTCGAGGCAATCGCCGAAACCCAGGAACGAGTACCGCGCCAATCGCTCGCCGCCCTCGACGCTCTCCAGCAGGAACCGCGGCTTCAACGCCGCCAGCTTGAGGTAGGCCGAGACCGGCGTATCCAGGTCCGCCGCAATGTCGAAGGGTGCTTCCATATCCTCTACACGGTCCCGCACAGACGGTTCCACAAACGGAAAAGCCCACCCCCACTGCTGTGGAGATGGGCTTTTGGTGTCCTTCGCTCAGCTAACAGTCAGCCAGCCGCCCTCTCCCTGCGGTCAGGCCACCACCACTTGTTGCCGAGACGAATATTCATGGCGATCGAGTATCCCCGGCACCCCCTCCGAGGTCAACGGTTACGCCTGAAACCCACCGCCCGCGAACTGGCGAGGACGACGGCGCCCGCCGCTGCGTGTGACGAGGGCGCGGCACGATGTGACCAACCCCTACGACAAGTGATACATCACCGTCAGCGCGATCGAGAAGCCGACCCACATGATGACCGACAGCGGGATGCCGACACGCAGGAAGTCGGAGAACTTGTAGCCGCCGGCGGAGAGCACGAGCAGGTTGGTCTGGTAGCCGAAAGGGGTCGCGAAGCTCATGTTGGCACCGAACAGCACGGCGAGGATGAACGGCTCCGGACTCACACCGAGCCGCTGCGCGATGCTGACGGCGATCGGCATGCCGATCGCGGCGGCGGCATTGTTCGACACGACATTGGTGATCATCGTCATCAGCAGGAGGAAGGCGCTCAGGATCATCGGCGTCGGCAGGCCGGATGCCACGCCGACGAACGAATAGGCGATGTAGTCGGCCATGCCGGTACCCATCAGCGCCTTGCCGAGCGCGAGCGCCGTGACGATGGTCATGATCACGGGTACCGACAGGGCGTTCGTCGCGTCGCGCCAGGTGAGGCAGCCCGTGACGATCATGAGCGCGAGGCCGATGAGCGCGCTCACCGAGATCGGCAGGATGCCGAACGCCGCGGCAGCGATGACCAGGCCCATGATCCCCAGGGCCCGTTTGGCGTTGTGAGTGTGCGGCAGATCGGTCGTGCCGTCGAGGACGAGCATGGTACCGCTGTCCTTGAGCTTCGCTATCGCCTCCCTGCTGCCCTGTACGAGCAATACGTCGCCCGCACGGAGTCGGATCATGTTCAGGTCGCCGGTGACTTGCGAGCTGGGCGCGCGGGCGCGGTGCAGCGCCAGCGGCATCAGGCCGTAACTGCTGCTGAAGCGTGCCGCGGCGAGATTGCGCAAGTGCAGCGGCGAACCGCGGGTGACGACGACTTCGGCGAGTTGCTGGCCCTCTGCCTTCAGCGGCGTACTGTCGTCCACCGGGTGCTCGAGGTCGGTCATGCTGAACAGCGTCGCGCCGAGCAGTTGCTCGTAGTGCTTCAGGTTATCGGGCGAATCCTTCACGAACAGGCGATCGCCCGGTTGCAGTACGACCGACGGCAACTTGGCGAGGAACAGCGACTCGCTGCGCTGGATCTTGTCGACCCGCAGGTTGCCGCCCGCCTTGGCGAGCACCTCCGACAAGGTCGAACCATCGGCAAAACCGCCCTGCTTGATGTGCATTTGCGCACTGAAGATGCGCGGCGATATGTCGGCCATCGGCGGCGTGCGTTCCGGCAGGACTCGCGGGCCCGCGATCCACAGGAACAGGATGCCTGCGCCGCCGACGACGGCCACGGGCAGCACCCACTCGAACATCGAAAACTGGTGCAGGCCGAGGTCGTGCGCGATGCCGACGACGAGCAGGTTGGTCGAGGTACCGATGGTCGTCGCCATGCCGCCGACGATCGTGGCGAGCCCCATCGGCAACATGACGCCCGAGACCGGGAATTTCGACCGCATCGACGCGGTGACGAGTATGGGCATCAGCAACACGACGATCGGCGTGTTGTTCATGAATGCGCTGAGCAGTGCACCGGCAACGAGTGTCGTGAGAAGCGCGAGCGCGGGGCGGCTGGACCAGGCGCGGCCGACGACGTTCGCCAGTGGCTGCAATGCGCCCGTCGTCTCGAGGCCCTTGCCGACCATCATCAGCGCACAGATCGCGACGAGCGCCTCGTTGCCGAAACTCGCGAAGAAGTCGATCGGTCTCAGCAGGACCGTACCGTCGCGCTCGTAGGGCACCAGGTAGAAGCCGGCCACGAGCGCAATCAGGATGAACAGCGCCGAAGTCTCGAGCGGGATCCGGTCGCGCGTAAACAGGAACAACGCGACGACGGTCAGGATCAGTACGGCGATTCCATGAGCGTCGGGAGTCATCGCTTCCAATGTGTCCCCTCAAGGCAGGATGGCGGGCAAACGGAGGCACATCTCGTGCAGCCGGCGTACGGCAGGCTCACGGTATCCTAGTTCATGGCCGTTCTGCAATTGAGTGCGCGGTGTCACGCTGTCCCAGGACGGCCCAGGCACGCTGATGGAACGCCTTGAATTCATTGATGTTCCAACGCATGAGCCCGGGAGGCTCGGGAAACGCGCAGGCGTCCGCGAACCGCAACAGCGGCAGCAGATCCGCATACCGGAGGTCGGCGGGCGCCCGCGACGGAAAGATCGACCACGGCGACATGACCACCAGGTTCCGGTGGCGCGTCGCGCAAGCCTCGGCGGCATCCCGCCAGCGCCGTGACCAGCCGTCCCTGAGATCGCCGCCGGGCAGTGCGACGGACGGATCGCCGCGCGCGAG
>JBAUVS010000091.1:0-3419 GCA_049583345.1 Woeseiaceae bacterium | reverse complement strand
GCAGGAATTCCTGCTGCGGGTGCTTGCGGCCGCCCTGCGGCGGCACCGAGGCGATCGTGCCCTCGATCAGCTTGAGGAGCGCCTGCTGCACGCCCTCGCCCGACACGTCGCGCGTGATCGACGGGTTATCCGACTTGCGCGAGATCTTGTCGATCTCGTCGATATAGACGATACCGGTCTGCGCCTTCTCGACGTCGTAGTCGCACTTCTGCAGCAGCTTCTGGATGATGTTCTCGACGTCCTCGCCGACGTAGCCGGCCTCGGTGAGCGTCGTCGCGTCGGCGATCGTGAACGGCACGTTGAGCAGCCGCGCGAGCGTCTCGGCGAGCAGCGTCTTGCCGCAACCGGTCGGGCCGATCAGCAGGATGTTGCTCTTGGCGAGCTCGACGTCTTCGCGGGAACGTTCGTCGAGGCGGTCGTTGAGGCGCTTGTAGTGGTTGTAGACGGCCACCGACAGCACCTTCTTGGCGCGCATCTGGCCGATCACGTATTCGTCGAGGATGGCCTTGATCTCGGCCGGCTTGGGCAGCTTGTCACGGTTGGCCTCGCCGGCATCCTCGAGTTCTTCCCGGATGATGTCGTTGCAGAGCTCGACGCACTCGTCGCAGATGAAGACGGACGGGCCCGCGATCAGCTTGCGCACTTCGTGCTGGCTTTTGCCGCAAAAAGAACAATAGAGGAGTTTGCCGTCCTCGTTCTTGCCGCGGGTATCGTCGCTCATGCTTGAGGCCTCTGTGACATAAAAATCAGCCGCTTACGGCTTGGAACGTATATAACACGCAGCTTTTCGGGGTGCAAAGGACGGCGTCCCATTCCCCCGCGGGGACCGCATATAACCGTTTGATATGTATAGGATCAGCGCTTCTTGGCGCCGGCCATCTCCTTGCGTTCGACGAGGACGGTATCGACGAGCCCGTATTCGAGGGCGGCGTCGGCACTCAGGAACCGGTCCCGCTCCAGGTCCTGCTCGATCTTCTCGAGCGTCTGGCCGGTGTGTTTCGACATGATCTGGTTGAGCCGGCGCTTGAGCTCGAGCACCTCGGTGGCATGGATGCTGATGTCCGTCGCCTGGCCCTGATAGCCGGCGCTCGGCTGGTGCACCATGATCCGGGAGTGCGGCAGCGCGTAGCGCTTGCCCTTGGTGCCGCCGGCCAGCAGCAGCGCGCCCATGCTGGCCGCCTGCCCCATGCAGATCGTCGACACGTCGCAATTCACGAACTGCATCGTGTCGTAGATCGACAGCCCGGAGGTGACGTTGCCGCCCGGCGAGTTGATGTACAGGTGGATGTCCTTGTCGGCGTTCTCCGACTCGAGGAACAGCAGCTGCGCCACGATGAGGTTCGCCATGTGATCCTCGACCGGGCCGACGATGAACACGAGGCGATCTTTCAACAGCCTCGAATAGATGTCGTACGCTCGTTCGCCGCGCGCCGTCTGCTCGACGACCATCGGTACGAGATTCAGTGCCTGTGCGCTCATTGACGTTCCTGCCCGTTTTCGAACCGGCCGCTATTTTCTCACGATTCACTCGGCCGAGGTATTCATAAATTCGCCGAAACCGACGTCCTTCGTCGTAACCTTGCCGTTTTCCATCAGCCAGTCCAGCGCCTGCTGCTCGAGCACCATCGGCTTGATCTGCTCGACGATCTGCGGCGTGCTCATGTACACGTTGACCATCTCGTCGGAATTCTCGTAGCCCGCACACATCTCCTCGACGCGCGCCCGGATCTTCGACTCGTCCGCGACGATGCCCTGGTCCGCGATGACCTTGCTCACCAGGATGCCGAGCCGCACCCGCTTCTCCGCCATCTCGGCGAAATTCTCGATCGGCGGCGCCTTGTCGTGATCCTCGATGCCGAGACGCCGCATCGCGTCGTGCTGCATGGAGTGCATCTCCTGGTGCTTCAGGGTCTGCGGCACCTCGATCGGGTTCGCCTCGAGCAGTGCGTTCATCACCTGTTCGCGCAATTCCGCCTTCACCTTGGCCGCCGCCTCGCGCTCCATGTTCGCGCGGACGTCCGCCATGAACTGCTCCAGGCCGCCTTCGGTGACTTCGAACAGCTCCGCGAAACTGTCGTCGACCGGCGGCAGCACCTCCTCCTCGACGCGGTGCACCTTGACGGCGAAGTCGACCTTCTTGCCGGCGAGTTCCTCGGCGTGATAATCCTTCGGGAACTTGACCTTGAAGCTCTTCTCCTCGCCGGCGACGACACCGGTCAGGCCCTTCTCGAAATCGGGCAGCATGGTCCCGCCGCCGAGCAGCACACGCACTTCGCTGCCCTTGCCGCCGGTGACCGGCTCGCCTTTCAGCGTGCCGTCGAAGTCGACGATGACCCGATCGCCTTCGGCGCTGGCGCGCTCGACCGGCTCCCACGTCGCCTTCTGCCTGCGCAGCTTCCCGATCATGTCGTCCATGTCGGTGTCACTGATCGTGACCTCGGGCTTCTCCACCGCCATCGAGTCGATGCCCCGCAGCTCGACCTCCGGCATGACTTCGAAGGTCGCGACATACGCAAAGCTGTCCTTGCCCTTGCCGACGTCGGGTTCGATGCGCGGCCCGCCCGCCGGATTCAGGTTCTCCTGCAGGAGCGCGTCGGAGTAGCTCTTCTGCATGATCTCGTTGACCACTTCCTGGCGGATCTGCTTGCCGTAACGCTGCCGCACGACCTTGGGCGGCACCTTGCCCGGCCGGAAGCCCTTGATTTTCGCCGTCCGGCCGACCGACTTCAGCCGTGCCGAGACCTCCTGTTCGATGCGCTCGGCGGGCAGCTCGACGCGCATGCGTCGCTGGAGCGTGCCCGTCGACTCGACAGTAACCTGCATCCCGTTCCTACCTCTGTTGCTCGCGGGGCGGCCCGAAGGCCGCCCGCGAATTGTCATTTATTCTTTTGAAAACAAATACTTAAGTACAATCCAGTGGTGCGAAAGGAGAGACTCGAACTCTCACGGGTTTCACCCCACTGGCACCTAAAGCCAGCGCGTCTACCAGTTCCGCCACTTTCGCATGCCAGCCGGCGATTATAACGGATCACCATCGCCTGTAGGAGCGCTGCTCGCCGCGCGACCCACACCTCACACGGGGCGGCGGGGGACGGCCGCCTCCGCCGGGCAGATGCCGCATAATGCGGGCAAATCCGGTCAGTCTGCGTATGCCGCCCAAACCCGAATCCGCAAGCGCCCTGCGACGCGAGCACCGCGAGATGTGCTTCGAACGCGCCTTTCCGCGCTCGCAAGCCGCATTCCGGGACGCGCGCGGACAACTCGACGGTTTTGCACAACGACTGCGCGGCCTGCCGCCGGCGCTGCGTCGCAGGCTGGACGACACCGGCATCGCCGGCACGGCGATCCACTACCCGTTCTCCTACGACGTGGCGCGCTGGCTCGCGCGGCGTGTGCCGGGCCGGGTCAGCATCGACTGG
>JBAUVS010000090.1:0-2067 GCA_049583345.1 Woeseiaceae bacterium | reverse complement strand
ATGTCGCCCTCATGCTGCAGGGCCGGCATCCTTGCCAGCGCCGGCTCGCGTTCGAGGAATTACTCGCGCACTACCTGAGCCTGCGCAGCCTGCGCGAGCTCGCGCGGACTGAGGATGCGATCGCGCTGCCCGGCGGCGGCGGCGAGGTCGAGCGCTTCATCGCGACGCTGCCGTTCGAGCTGACCGGCGCGCAGAAGCGGGTCAGCGAAGAGATACTGGCGGATCTCGCGAGGCCGCATCCGATGATGCGCCTGATCCAGGGTGACGTCGGCTCGGGGAAGACGGTCGTCGCGGCCATCGCCTGCCTGCAGGCCGTGGCCAGTGGCGTGCAGGCGGCGATCATGGCGCCGACGGAACTGCTCGCCGAACAGCACTGGCGCAACTTCAATGACTGGTTCGCGCCGCTGGGAATCGAACCCGCCTGGCTTACCGGCAGCCAGCGCTCGGCCGCGCGGCGCGCGGCGCTGGAAGCGATCGCAGACGGCCGGGCGCGCGTCGCCGTCGGCACGCATGCGCTGTTCCAGGAAGGCGTCGAATTCTCGCGGCTCGCGCTCGTCATCATCGACGAACAGCACCGCTTCGGTGTGCATCAGCGCGTCGCGCTGCGCGAGAAAGGCGTCGGCGACCACGGCTACCCGCACCAGCTCGTGATGACGGCGACCCCGATCCCGCGCACGCTCGCGATGGCCGCATACGCCGATCTCGACACCTCCGTGATCGACGAACTGCCCCCGGGACGCCACCCCGTGTCGACGATCGCCGTACCCGAGACGCGCCGGGACGAGGTCATCGCGCGCGTCAGATCCGCCTGCCGTGTCGGCCAACAGGCGTACTGGGTATGCCCGCTGATCGAAGAATCCGAGGTGCTCGACTTCGAGGCGGCGCAAGCGAGCTACGAGATGCTGACGCGCGAACTACCCGACGTCCGCGTCGGTCTCGTGCACGGCCGCATGCGCGCGGCCGAGAAGGAACGCGGTATGCGGGCATTCAAGGCAGGGCTGATCCAGTTGCTGGTCGCGACGACCGTAATCGAAGTCGGCGTCGATGTCCCGAATGCCAGCCTGATGATCGTGGAGAACGCGGAGCGCATGGGCCTTTCCCAGCTCCACCAGCTGCGCGGGCGCGTCGGCAGGGGTTCCGTCCGGAGTCATTGCGTACTGCTGTACAAGCCACCGCTGGGGGAACTCGCGCGGAACCGGCTGGCCGTGCTGCGCGACAGCAACGACGGTTTCGTCGTGGCGCAGCGTGATCTCGAACTGCGCGGACCCGGCGAGTTGCTCGGTACCCGGCAGACCGGGTTGCCCGACTACCGCATCGCGAACCTGGTGCGAGACGCGGATCTGCTGCCCAAGGTGCAGCGTGCCGCGGAGGAAATCACGCGCCGGGGCCCGGACGTCGCCCGGGCGATCGTGCACCGATGGCTGGGCGACGCCGGCCGCTACGGCAAGGTTTGACTGGTCCCGGTTGCGTGTCAACATAGCCGCGATGAACAAGGCCGCCGCACCCAGACTGAAACAGAGCGTCCTCACGCAACTGCGCAACTACGGCAAGCTGATGCGCATCGACAAGCCGATCGGCTACTGGCTGCTGCTCTGGCCGACGCTCTGGGCATTGTGGATCGCCGGCGACGGACACCCCGACCAGGGGCTCTTCGTCGTCTTCGTCCTCGGCGTCCTCGTCATGCGCTCGGCAGGCTGCGTGTTCAACGATTTCGTCGACCGCAAGATTGACCCGTACGTCGAGCGCACGCGTTTGCGCCCCATCGCATCGGGCGCCGTCGCGCCGTTCGAGGCCCTCGTTCTGTTCGTCGCGCTGTCCCTGATCGCGATCGGTCTCGCCACGATGCTCAACCATCCGGCGCGGATGCTCGCGATCGTGGCGGGTGTGCTCACGCTTTCCTATCCGTTCGTCAAGCGCTTCGTTTCCATACCGCAATTCGTGCTCGGCGCGGCGTTCGGCTGGGCCGTGCCGATGGCATTTGCGGCTCAGACCGGCGCGACGTCCCGCCTCGCGTGGCTGATGTTCGGCACTACCCTGGTCTGGGCCATGATCTACGACACCTTCTAC
>JBAUVS010000089.1:0-2238 GCA_049583345.1 Woeseiaceae bacterium | reverse complement strand
TCCATCCAGTTGTTGTTGGGACCGGCATCTTCTTCGTTCTTCGAGCACACGAAGGTCAGGTGCTCGACGCGCGCTACGTCGCTGGGATCGGACAGGTGCAGGTAGCAGTTCGGATAGGTGTCCTGATTCAGCGGGGAGAGCGTGCCGTCCGCGACCATCGTCTCGATCAGGCGCGCATATTCCGCCTCGCCTCCCACGCACCAGTGAATGTCGGCGGGCCGGGTCAAGTCGGCGACCTGTTCCACCCAATGCGCGAGGGCCGGAAGCCTGCTTGTCATCGCTTCTCCTGGAGAGTCAGCACAGAGAATTCACGGAGTTCGGATGTCCGAGGGTGCGGAATTATACGCGTACCGGCGGCGCTTGCATCCGCCATTCAACGCAGCGGTCCCGGTGACCCCGGGGCGGCGGCTGTGAGGCGCTTCACAGGGCAACTGTGAGAGGCATCACAAAGCCGGCACAAAAACGGCCGGATTATGGCAACTCCCGGGGGAATCCGGGAGATTCGACCGCTGCGCTGCGGCCCGTGCGAAGGCCGCGGCGGCAATGGTCCGTAGCCAACGAGGATTCCGCATTGGGCACGAGATTCGATTTTGCAGGCGCCGCCGCGCGCCGCTGGCTGGCTTTGTCTGTTGGTGTCATGGCACTGTCGGCATCGATGACGGCGGCCGCGGCCGGTACGCCCGTCGGCACCGTCATACAGAACACCGCGACCGTCAATTTCGACCTCGGCGGCGCGCCGGTGACGCTGCAGTCGAACGTCACGACGATCACCGTCGTCGAACGCGTAGACGTGGCGGTGACGCTGCAGAGTCCGCAGACGGTCGTCGCGCCCAACGATACGAATCGAGCGCTGTTGTTCACCGTGACGAATCTGGGCAACGGGTCCGAAACGTTTGCGCTCGCCATCGACAGCGTGCTCACCGGCGACGACTTCGACCCCCAGCCCGCCGCAACGTCGATCTACTTCGACACGGACGGCAGCGGCGACCTCAACGTCGGCGACCAACCCTACGCGGCCGGTACCAACGATCCGGTGCTCGCCGCGGACGCGTCGGTCGACGTATTCATCGTCAACGACATCCCGGGGACGGTGGCCAACGGCGACCTCGGCGACAGCCGCCTGATCGCGACCTCGGCGACGGGCAGCGGCGCTCCCGGCACCGTGTTTGCCGGCCAGGGCGACGGCGGCGTCGACGCCGTGATCGGTACCTCGGGCGGCGAGCAACAGGCGGACGGGGAATATCTCGTATCCGATGTCGCGATCAGCGTGAATCTCGCGCAGAACGTCAACGATCCTTTCGGCGGATCGACGCCGGTGCCCGGCGCGACGGTCACCTACACGATCACGATCGAGGTCACGAGTTCCGGGACGGCCACCACGAGTGTCGTGCGGGATCCGATCCCGACCTACACCACTTTCGTGCCCGGCAGCATCACCGTGAATTCTGCCGCGCTCAGCGACGCGACGGACGGCGATGCCGGGGAATACGACACGACCGGCGCCCCGATGATCGTGGTCAGGCTCGGCAATCTCACGCAGGCCGACGGCGTGCAGACGGTCTCGTACCAGGTAACGATCGATTGATACGACAGACAGCGGCGGCGCAAGCCGAATGCGAAATTTCCTTGAGGAGAAACACCATGAGCGATGAGCGAATCCGAAATGTTCTGAAGGCCCTGGCGGCAGCGATCCTGCTGTTCCCCGCAACCGTACTGCTCGCCCAGGAGCAGGGTCACCTGAGCGTGAAGACCGTCGTGCAGAAGGAGCAGGTCGAGGTCGACGAGGCCGGTAACGAAAAGACCGTGCTGGTCGATGCCGGCAAGGTCGTGCCGGGAGAGCGCGTCGTCTACACGATTACGTTCCAGAACATCGGCGACGAACCGGCACAAAACGTCGTCATCACCAACCCGGTGGACGCCAACCTCACGTACATCGAGAGCTCGGCGTTCGGCCCCGGCATGGATATCCAGTTCTCGGTCGACGGCGGCAAGACCTTCGCGGGTCTCGATGCGCTGACGGTCACCGAAGACGGCACACAGCGACCCGCCGAGGCGAAGGACATCACCCAGATCCGCTGGGTGATGCACGAGGATCTGGCCGCGGGCGCGCAGGGCATCGCACGCTTCGCGGCCGTATTGAAGTAAGGCAAACCAAAGAAGGAGTACCGTGATGAAAAACGCAGTAAAGGGAGCCGGCCTGATCGTCAGGCTGGGTATTTCGGCGGCCGCCGTGCTGTT
>JBAUVS010000088.1:0-4252 GCA_049583345.1 Woeseiaceae bacterium | reverse complement strand
CCTCGCTACCCTGCTCGGGCGAGATCCGGCACCCCTCGCGGAACCGGCGCCGGCCTCCCGGATCGTCGCAGTGATCGACGAGTCGCGCTGCATCGGCTGCGTGCATTGCCGCAGCGCCTGTCCCGTCGACGCCATCGTCGGCGCCCATCAACTGATGCACACGGTGATCGCTGCCGAATGTACCGGTTGCGAACTCTGTCTCGCACCCTGCCCCGTCGATTGCATCAGCATGCAGGCACGTTCGTGAGTGCACCGACCTACGACCTCGGCAAGTTGCACGGCGGCCTGCGGCTTACGGCTCACAAGGAGGAATCGACCGCGGCGCCTATCCAGCACGTCCCGGTACCCGCCCAACTGGTGTTGCCGCTCACCCAGCATTCGGGCGATCCGGCGCAGCCGGTCGTCGACATCGGCGAGACCGTACTCAAGGGGCAATTGATCGCGAGCCCGGACGGCCGGCTCGGCGCACCGGTGCATGCCCCCTCGTCCGGCAAGGTGCTCGCGATCGAACCCTGGCCGGTGCATCGCCGCCACGGCGACAACGCGCCGTGCATCGTGATCGCGTGCGACGGTGCGGATCGTGCGCTGGAAATCTCCCGGCCGGCGGCCGGCTACGACGACCTGCCCGGCGACGTGCTGTTCGAGAGGATCCTCGAAGGCGGCATCGTCGGGCTCGGCGGCGCCGCCTTCCCGACGGCGCAGAAACTGATGCAGGCGGCCTCCGGGGACCTCGAATTCCTGATCCTGAACGGCGTGGAGTGCGAACCCTACATCAGCTGCGACGACGCATTGATGCGGGAACGCGCACGCGAGATCGTCGGTGGTGCGCGGATCCTGATGCGCGCGTTGCGCCTGGAGCATTGTTACGTCGTCGTCGAGAGCGACAAGCCCGAATCGATCCGCGCACTCGGCGAGGCACTCGCCGGTGTCGACGACGCACGTCTTACCCTGAAGCAGGTACCGACGATCTATCCGTCCGGCGGCGAGGACCAGCTCGTGCAGCTCGTCACCAACCGGGAGGTTCCGAGCGGCGGCCTGCCGTCCGACGTCGGCTGCCTGGTCCAGAACGTCGGCACCGCGGCGGCGATCCACGACTGGATCGTGGACCGCGAGCCGCTGATCTCGCGCGTCACGACGGTGACCGGCGACGGCGTCGCAAAGCCGATGAACGTGCTGGCCCGGCTCGGCACGACCGTCGCCGACATCGTCGCATTTGCAGGCGGCTACACCGAGCGCGCGAAGCGCCTCATCGTCGGCGGGCCCATGACCGGCAAATCCGTGACGACCGACCGGGTCCCGCTGGTGAAGGCCAGCAACTGCATACTGGTCCTCGGCGACATGCCCGCCGTCGCGCCCGAGAAGCCCTGCATCCGCTGCGGCGAATGCGCGGAGGTGTGCCCGGTCCAGCTCCTCCCGCAGCAACTCTACTGGTATGCCTGCGCGGACGACGAGACGAGACTGCGCAGTTACGGACTGACGGACTGCATCGAATGCGGCTGTTGTGACCTCGTGTGCCCGAGTCACATCCCGCTGACGGCGGATTTTCGCGTCGCCAAGGCCCGCATCCGCGAGATGGCCGACGAGAAAGCCCGCGCCGAGCGCGCCCGCCGGCGCTTCGAAGCCCGCAACCAGCGGCTCGACGCGGAACAGCGCGACCGGGAACGGGAACTCGCCGCCCAGAAAGAGCAGGCAAAGAAGGCCGGCCCGCGCGCGATCGCCGAGATCCTCGAACGCCAGCGCTCGAAGGACGAGGACTGAGCGTGGAATTCACCCGCAGCGAAGCGCCATACCTCGCACCGCGCGCGGACGTCGCCGCCACGATGCTGCAGGTGCTCGCGGCCCTGGTGCCCGCGGCGCTGGCCCATGTCTGGTATTTCGGCCCGGGTTTCCTCTTCAACCTGATCATCGCGTCGCTGTTCTGCATCGGCGGCGAGGCCATGATGACGCACCTGCGCGGCCGCGCGCCCGAGACGGCCCTGGCGGACTACAGCGCCCTCGTCACGGCGACCCTGCTGGCCTTCTGCCTGCCGTCGCTGACACCCTGGTGGGTCACGGCGACCGGATCGCTGTTCGCCATCGTCGTCGCGAAGCACCTGTACGGGGGTATCGGATTCAACATCTTCAATCCGGCGATGGCCGGCTACGTCGTCATCCTCGTGGCCTTCCCGATGGAGGTCAACCTGTGGGTCGCGCCGCGCATGGGCGACATCGACTACGTCCACCTGACGATGCTGCAGACCGTCACGTACACGTTGACCGGCTCCCTGCCGGATGCGCTCACCTTCGACGCGATCAGCCGTGCCACGCCGCTCGATGCCATGCAGTCGGGCCTCAAGACCATGCACACCTTCGCCGAGGTGCGCACGAACCCGCTGATGGGCGATTTCGGCGGCCGTGGCTGGGAATGGATCGGTAATTTCGTCGCGATCGGCGGCTTCTGGCTGCTCGTCAAGAAGATCATCCGCTGGCAGATCCCGACCGGCGTGTTCGCCGGCCTGCTGATCCCGGCCGGGCTCATGTACATCATCTCGCCGGGCTCGAACGCCAGCCCGGGATTCCACCTGTTCTCGGGCGCGACGATCCTGTGCGCGTTCTTCATCGCGACCGACCCGGTATCGGCGGCGACGAGCCCGAAGGGCCGGCTGGTCTACGGCGTCGGCATCGGGTTCCTCGTCTACTGCATCCGCAAGTGGGGTTCGTATGCGGACGGCGTGGCATTCGCCGTGCTGCTGATGAACATGGCGACGCCGGCGATCGACTACGTCACCCGACCGAGGATCGTCGGTCACGGCCGCGACAGCACGCCGCCATGAAGACCCGGGGCATCGTGAAGACCGGCGCGACGCTAGCATTGATCGCCGCGATCTGCACGACGTTGGTCGCCGGTACCTGGCGCATCACGCGCGATCGCATCGCGGCGAACCGCAAGGCCCAGCTCGAGCAAAGCCTCGCTCCTGCGCTGGCGGACCTCGTGTATGACAGCGGCGTCACCGAATCCCGGCTGATCATACCGCCGACGGACGAACTGCCCGGGGCGGGACCGGTACTCGTCTATCGCGTCTTCTCCGCGGACAACCCGGTTGCCGCATTGTTCATCGTCACCGCCCGCGACGGTTTCTCCGGGCCGATCCGGATACTCGTCGGCGCGGACTACGACGGTTCGGTGACCGGCGTGCGTATCCTCGAGCACCATGAGACGCCGGGCCTCGGCGACAGGATCGACCAGTCGAAATCCAACTGGGTATACCAGTTCGACGGCCGCTCCATCGGCGATCCGCCGGCCGACCAGTGGTCCATACACGAGGACGGCGGCGACTTCGATCAGCTCACCGGCGCATCGATCACGCCGCGCGCGGTGATCAAGGCCGTGCGCGACACCTTGTTATACTACGAGGCCCACCGTGAAGAGATCTTCACGCTCCCGGCAACTGTGGACGAGGACGAGGACCAACAATGACGCGCGGCGGTTTCCCGGAACGCCTGAAGGCGGGGCTCTGGAAGGACAACCCGGGCCTCGTGCAGCTGCTCGGCCTGTGTCCGCTGCTCGCCGTCACCACCAGCCTCGTCAACGGGTTCGGCCTGGGGCTGGCCACGCTCCTCGTACTGGCCGTCTCGAACGGCCTGGTATCGGCGACGCGGCGCTGGATACGGCACGAGATCCGTATCCCGATCTACGTGCTGATCATCGCCAGTCTCGTCACCTGCGTCGAACTCGTCTTCGAAGCCTGGTTCCCGACGCTGAATCGCTCGCTCGGTATCTTCATCCCGCTCATCGTCACAAACTGTGCGATCGTCGCGCGTGCGGAAGTCTTCGCGTCACGCAATCCGGTCCTGCCCAGTGTCGCCGACGGCATCGGCATGGGCGCGGGCTTCGCGCTGACGCTGATGGCGCTCGGCGCGTTCCGGGAACTCGTCGGCCAGGCCTCGATCCTGTCCGGACTGGACATGCTCACCGGCGGGGAACGCTTCGCCGGATTCGGGCTGGGCCACGGCGGCCTGCTGCTCGCGATCCTGCCGCCCGGGGCTTTCTTCAGCCTGGGCCTGGCGGTGGCCGCCAAGAACGCGATCGATCGCCGGCGCCGCACGTCGCACAGCGAGACGCTGCGGCCCGGCTTCCACAGGGCGGCGTAACGGCCGGCGTGAACAGGGAGAAACGTACCGCGATCTTCGAGACGCTGCGCGCGCTCGATCCGGAACCGACGACGGAACTCCGCTACCGCTCGCCGTACGAGTTGCTGGTCGCGGTGATCCT
>JBAUVS010000087.1:0-3637 GCA_049583345.1 Woeseiaceae bacterium | reverse complement strand
TGACGGTGAGACCGGCCAGGAATCCGCTCTCCTCGCCCGCGAACGCCACCGGCCTCACCGTTTCCGTCGCGGGATCGGCCAGGCCTATCCAGGCCAGGTGAAATTCCCCGTATTCCACCGCAACCTGGCAGATGCGCGGGAACAGCTCGTCACGATCGCGACAATGCACGATGGCCTGGTTGCACTGGCTCAGCGTGGCATAGAGCCGGTTGCGCTTCTCGAGCCTTGCGTGCAACTGATTCAGCGACCGGGCGCCCAGCCAGATCGCCGCCATCAGGACGACGATACTGGCTACCACCAGTACTGCCGTGCCGAATTCGGTGTCGTAGTACCCGGCCTGTTCGCCCCTGAGGCGTAACCAGCCGATCGCAACGGACAACATGACCAGCACGGGCATGATCCGCCGCGCCAGGAAACCGCCGATATGATCGCTGGTGAGGGCTGCCATCAGCCCGCGATCCGGGCGCACTGCCAGCGCACCGATGCCCAGCGCGACGAACAAGGCCGAGGTGGGCAGCGCCATCGATGAAAAGGCAAAAAATCGATACAGCGCCTGCACTCCGTACAGGTAGCCCAGCAAACCGACCAGACCCGCCAGGACGCACAGCAATGCAAAGTATTCGGCGGGGCGAAACCGCCGCCATTCGACGTCGATGAGCGACAGCGCCAAACCCAGGAACACGAAACTCTGGGCCGTCGCCAGTGACATACGCCCGGGCGCAGCGACGTGCGGGTCGGTGGCGAAGTCATGGACCGCAAGTTCGTCTATACCCAGGTTGCGGCTGAAGACATATTCGGCGAGCGTCAACCCGGCGATGACGAGGACGGCCAGTGCACATGCCAGCCCCGCCCGACGCTTCGATGCGTCCGCTGCGTCGGTCTGTAGCAACCACAGCGCCGCGGCGGACGCGGCAAAGCACAAAGCCGTGTTGAACTTCATCGTGGCGAGGCCGGGCAGGCCGCTTGTCATTACGGACATTCCGGCAAACCAGCCGATCGACGCGGCGGACGCAAGGACAATGGCCAGGATGCTCGACGTGCGGGCAGTAACCTCAGCAATCGGGTGCCGGGGCTCAAACATGGTCGGACTCTACCATGCGCGCCATATAGCAGCTACACCGGAGCGAAATGTGGATTCAGGACCGTCTTGAGCCAGCATATCGCGCTGCATTGCCACCGTCCATGACGCGTTTCCGCGACACAATCATCTACTTCCTCAGGCGCAAGGTACCGGTAACCATTTGGTCCGTATCGGGTGCGGCGGGCGGCTCGATGCGCCCGGCGCGCAACAGCGCCTGCACCGCACCGCTCTGCAGCGGCTCGCTGAAATACATGCCCTGCGCGACGAACGACGTCGTGCGCGACAGGTCGCGCTGCTCGGCCGTTTCCACACCCTGCACGATCACGTCGATGCCGAGCTCTCGTGCGAGATTGACAATCGCCCGTACCGTTTTGGCGCGACTGCTGTCGCGTTGCGATGCATCGACGAACGATTGGGCTATCTTGAGGTGATTCACCTGGTAAGCACGGAGGTACTCCAGCGACGAGTATTCGCTGCCGAAGTCGGCGATGGATACCTGCACGCCGAGTGCGCGCAGGTCGATCAAGGTGTCGCTGTGCATCAGCGTAGCCTTGGCCAGGGTGGCTTCGGTCACGTCGAAACTCAGGTCGGTTGCAGCGAGCTTCCATCTTTTCAGCGCACGCTTCACATCCTCCAGCAGCTCACGCCGATTCTTGAGCTGGGCAAAAGACAGGTTGATCGTCAGTACACCCGGCTCGAGGTGTGCATCTCGCCATTCGCGCCACTGCCGACACGCCTGCTCCAGCACCCACTTGCCGAGTGCGACGATGGCGCCGGACTTCTCGGCGACCGGGATGAATTCCGCGGCGGCAAGAATCCCCCGCTCGGGATGATGCCAGCGCACCAGCGCCTCCAGGCCGACGATCCTGCCGGACGACAATTCGACCTGGGGCTGGTAATAGAGCTCCAGCTGGTCATGCTCGATCGCCGCCCGGAGCTCGTCGGTCAGAGCGATCCGCGCGAGGACCTGCTGGTCCAGGTCGTCCGAATGGAAGCGGTAACGATTGCGGCCTTCGTCCTTGGACCGATACAGCGCCAGGTCGGCCTGTGCAAGCATCTCGTCCGGTCCGACGCTGTCCGGCGCGTACGGGCAGACCCCGATGCTGGCTGTGACGTGGGCGTCGTTGCCGTCGATGATGATCGGGCGGGCGATCTCGCTCTGGACGGCGGCGGCGAGCGCACCGGCATTGGAGGGTTCGCCGATGTTCATCTGCAGTATCGCGAATTCGTCGCCGCCGAGACGCGCTACGACGTCGGACTCCCGGCAGCAGCTCCTGAGCCGGTCTGCGACTTCGCGGAGCAAGGCGTCGCCGGCCTGGTGCCCCAGCGTGTCGTTGACCGGTTTGAAGTGATCCAGGTCGATGTACAGGATCGCGAACGGATCGCTGCCGCGCCGGGTCGCCGCGAAAGCCTGCCGGAGCCGCTCGATGAACGTGCCGCGGTTGACCAGGCCGGTCAGGCCATCCGTGCGCGCCATGTGCGCGATCTTCTCGTCCGCCGCTTTGCGCTCGGTGATGTCGATCAGCATGCCCTCGATCTCCACCAGCCGGCCCTGGTCGTCACGAACGCAGGAATAACGATTCTCGACCCAGCGGTAGGCGCCGTCCCCGGTACGAAGGCGGAATTCGATCGCCGCGTCGTTGGTGTCCTTGTCCACCAGCCGGGACATCGCCTCCGCAAACCGTGACTCGTCTTCCGGGCTCATCAGCGTTCGGGCCCAATCGGCCGAACCGACGAGGGCGTCGGCATCGTGTCCGAGCTTGTCGATGTTGTGCGAGACATAGATCATCGGGAAGGGCGGTTCGCCGCGCAGGCGATACAGGATCGTCGGGCTGTTCTGGACGATCATGTTCGCATCCGCCAGTTCCTTTACGTATTGGGCCCGCCCGACCGCGACACCGTAAAGGCCGGCGAGCGTCTGCAACGTATCGGTCTCCGCCCAGCTCCACTGTCGCTGCATTGCGGCAGAATCGATGAATATGAAGCAGCCCCATAGCCTGTCGTTGACCATAATCGGGACGGGCAGAAACGTGCGCATGCCGGCCTGTTCGCACATCTCGCGGAACTCGCCATCCAAAACGTCGATCGAGAACGGCTGCATGCGGCCGCTCAGTAGTGGACCCGGTACGTGCGGTACTTCGGTCGTCAGATCGAGATCGCGCAGCAGCGCGTTGCGTGCTGCCGGCACCATCTCGGACGAACACCATTCGTGGCGCAGCGACGCCCTGAGGTGCGCGTCCGTGCCGGTCGCGATCTCGAAGATATGCACCCGACTGACGGCGATCGTCAGCCCGATCAGTTCGAGCACGGCCCGCGTGCCTTCCTCCAGGCTCTGTGTGCCCAGCAGTTCCGCGGCTCCCTTGGCGACCGAGTGCAGCAGCGCGTCATGTTCCTTCAATTGCGCTTGCGCAAGTTTGCGCTCGGTGAGTTCCTTGCCGAGCTGCTCATAGCTCTCCCGCAGTGCCTCGGTGCGCTCGGCAACGGTCCTTTCCAGCTCCTCTTTGTAGCTCGACAGGGCGGCAGCGCGTTCGCGATGGGTCACGGCATCCTTTTCGG
>JBAUVS010000086.1:0-4309 GCA_049583345.1 Woeseiaceae bacterium | reverse complement strand
TCGAACACCACGGGGCAGCCCGTCTGCCGCAGCACGGGCAGGCTGCGCATGTCGGAGACGAGGTTGTTATAACCGAACGAGAAGCCCCGCTCACATACGAGGATGTCCCTATTACCCGTCGAGCGCGCCTTGTCGACGACGTTCTGCATCTCCCACGGCGACAGGAACTGACCCTTCTTGATATTGATGGGCTTGCCGGCGCCGGCCGCACGCAGGATGAAGTTGGTCTGCCGGCACAGGAAGGCGGGCGTCTGCAGCACGTCGACGACCGCGGCGACCTCGTCCATCGACGTATCCTCGTGCACGTCCGTCAGCACCGGCACGCCGAGCTGCCGTTTCACCTCGCCGAGGATCCTGAGCCCCTCCTCCATCCCCGGGCCGCGGAAGCTCCCGGCGGAACTGCGGTTCGCCTTGTCGAACGACGACTTGTAGATGAAGCCGATGCCGAGCCCGGCGCAGATCTCCTTGAGCGTGCCGGCCGTGTCGATCGACATGGCTTCGCTCTCGACGACGCAGGTACCGGCGATCAGGAAGAAGGGCTTGTCGTTGCCGGCATCGATGCCGCAGAGGTTCATGCCTCGGCAACCCTCGGCAGCACGCCGTCATGATGCTCGCGCGCCGCGGTGATGAAGCCCTTGAACAGCGGATGGCCGTCACGCGGATTCGAGGTGAACTCCGGATGGAACTGGCTGGCCAGGAACCAGGGGTGATCCGGAATCTCGACCATCTCCACGAGATCGTCGACCGAGCGCCCGGTGAACCGCATCCCGGCTTTCTCCAGCCGGTCGATGTAGTTGTTGTTCACCTCGTAGCGATGCCGGTGCCGTTCGACGATCTGCGTGCGGCCGTAGCTGCGCGCCGCGAGCGAGCCTTCGGTCAGCGTCACCTGCTGGCCGCCGAGGCGCATCGTGCCGCCGAGGTCCGAACCCTCGTCGCGCAGCTCCAGATCGCCGCTCTCGGTCTGCCATTCGGTGATCAGTGCGATCACGGGGTGCGGCGTCTGCCGGTCGAATTCCGTGCTCATGGCGCCTTCGAGACCGGCAAGGTCGCGCGCCGCTTCGATCACGGCCACCTGCATGCCGAGACAGATTCCGAGGTACGGCACGCCGGACTCGCGCGCGAACCGCACCGCGGCAATCTTGCCCTCGATACCGCGGTCGCCGAAGCCGCCGGGCACGACGATACCGTCCATGCCCCGCAGCGCGTCGACGCCCTGCTCCTCGATGTCGCTCGATTCGATGTAATGGATGTTGACCCGGGTCCGCGTGTGGATGCCGCCGTGCAGCAGCGCTTCCGACAACGAGATGTACGAATCCTTGAGGTCCATGTACTTGCCGACCATCGCGATATCGACCTCGCTGGTCGGGTTCCGTTTCGCCTCGACGATCGCCTGCCACTCGGAGAGGTCCGCCTGCGGTGGCGCGAGACGCATATGCCGGACGACGATCTCGTCCAGCCCCTGCGCGTGCAACATCGCCGGGATCTTGTACAGGTCGTCGACGTCGTACGCCGAGATGACCGCCTCCTTCGGCACGTTGGTGAACAGCGCGATCTTGTCCCGCTGTTCGGTCGGCAGGGGTGCCTCGGAACGGCAGACGAGGACGTCCGGCTGGATACCGATCGAGCGCAGCTCCTTGACCGAGTGCTGCGTCGGCTTGGTCTTGATCTCGTGCGAGGTCGCGATATAGGGCACGAGGGTCAGGTGCATGTAGACGACGCGGTCATGGCCGAGATCCACCCGCATCTGCCGGATCGCCTCGAGGAACGGCAGCGATTCGATGTCGCCGACCGTGCCGCCGATCTCGACCAGGCACACGTCCGCATCCCCGGCGCCCTTGATGACGTCGGTCTTGATCTCGTCGGTGATGTGCGGGATCACCTGCACGGTCGCGCCGAGATAATCGCCCCGGCGTTCCTTGCGGATCACGCTCTCGTAGATCCGTCCCGTCGTGAAATTGCTGTCGCGGCCGGTCGTCGTACGGACGAAGCGCTCGTAATGCCCGAGATCGAGGTCGGTTTCCGTCCCGTCGTGGGTGACGAAGACCTCGCCGTGCTGGAACGGGCTCATCGTGCCCGGATCGACGTTGAGATAGGGGTCCAGCTTGATCATGCTGATGCTGAGCCCGCGCGCTTCGAGAATCGCGCCGAGGCCCGCCGACGTGATGCCCTTGCCGAGAGACGACACCACGCCGCCGGTTATGAACACATAGGAGGTCATTGCCCGTTCGTTTCCCCGGCACAAATGACGAAGGGCTGGATACCAAGCACCCGAAGGTCCAGTGCTCTTCTCCAACCCTTGGAAACCCGCGCCGTCGTTGGATAAAAGACGGTATTAAACGTTAACAGATCGACCTCACCGACACAACGAAATCCGTGTCCGCCGAGCCGGCGCAATTCTCATCGCGAGCGCAAGCCGCCGACCGGGATTCGGACCGAATATCGGCAGGCGAAGATTACGGCACAGTTCGCCAAGATATAGAATTTTTCCTCAGTAATACAGTGTGTTATCAATTTTTCACAGTCATTTGAGTGGATGTATACGCGCTGGAGACTGCCATGGAAGGCGCTAGCCCCGTTATCTGCAACCTGTCGCACGAACGCCGTGCACAGCTATTCCTGAATCGTGGCCAAAACCGCTCCTGCCAATGCTATTCACGCGCCGCGGCCGCGTCGCATCCGTAGGAGCGGCTTCAGCCGCGATACGGCGCGACGAACCGTTACCCGCATGCGGGCTGTTGCCGCTGATCGACCCGGACGTCCCCGATGCCTGGCTGGACAGGCAACTGTTCGAGCCCGGTGTGGACCCGGAGCCCTGCGGCGCCGTGTAGTTCGCCCGCGACCGGATGAACTGAGATATCGCGGTCGGCGGTCTATTCCAGTACGGAATTAATGTTTCCGTGGAAACTCCTGAGTTGAACGTCCGCTATTGCCGTTACCGGTCACTCGAACGACGAACCTGGAGGTAAGTTGAGAGGCAGCTTACGGCCAGAAGCAGCCACTCACGGCTTGGCCAATCGCTCAAGCTTTCGGATGATCTCTTGGTACGGACTTGCTACCAACCCAAGCCCTTTATGGTAGCGAAGGCCGGAGTCGGTTCTTGCGGCTGCGTCTAGAGCAGCAGCGGCAAGTTCGGCGATCTTATCTTCCCTGCCAATGTCATCGTAGATTAGTGCGAGTGCTCCCGCGATTCGATACCGGTCTATTGGAAATAAGATTGGTCTCTGCCACTTGTCATTTTCTTCGAGGGCCTCGTCGTAGAGGTCCCTTAGCTTTCGTGTCGCAACGAGCCAAAGAAACTCGACTCGTGCATTGGTCATGCTTCGAAAGTTGTTGTTTTCCTCAGCCGTGAAGCATTTGCGGTAGGCGGCGATTGCTGATGCGAGGTCGTTGAGTTCGAGATGGCAATTCGCTTCCTGCGAATAGGCGGATGGAAGTTGCGACTCGTGGGGCCATTCGTCATAAACGCGATTGAGCAAATCGAGCGCTTCGCGAACATACCCTGCATCTTTCAGGTAGCTTGCTTGAATTCGCGAATACTGTGATTTGTTGTACAGGCCTCTGCTTCGATCTAATCGCTCAAAGAATGCGTCTTGATCCGATTTGCTCCAAGTTGTACGGCGATACCAGTCGTCCCTACCCATACTTGTGCATCAATATGACGGAGAATATTTGTGATTTCTAACAGGCTGCTTTGGGTCACAAGCAGCCTCTCCAGGGCTCACTCGCCCACCGGTTGCCTTCCGAAGTATACCGGCCGGCCGCGATCCCGCTAAAGGTTTCTATTGGCGAAACCTAAAGTAGATTCGAAGAAATCCGCCACGTGGCGGGTTATTGACCAGTTCGAAAAATAGGTTTCCGCGGAATCGCGGGCACTGGCTGTCTGCTCTTGCGGAAAGCGGCCGTTCGTTCAACCTCGCTAGGGTCGGCTGCAAACGGCCAGAAGCAGCCACGCGAAACGGGCTATTTAAACCGCTCTAGGCCGTCCCACGACGATCGAATCGGTGGACGATCCCGTGGGTCTGATAGGGATAGCTCCTCTAGTGTGTATGACATCTTGCCGAAGTTGCATGCAGCGCAAGTGACAATCAGGTTTCCCAGGTCATTAGTGCCGCCGTGCGAATGCGGCACCACATGATCATACTGAGCCCACATAGCCTGAAGCGCCGCATGCTGTGATTCGTTTGTTCGACCCCAAGGTACTTGGTCCGGATAAGCCGTACAGATCTTCTTTCGAACCTCTGCACGAACGATCGGCATTCCGCAAAACCGACAATGATATCCGTCGCGCACGTGAAGCTGCGTCTTTTGC
>JBAUVS010000085.1:0-3840 GCA_049583345.1 Woeseiaceae bacterium | reverse complement strand
TCGTACAATCGAATCCGGCAAAGCTCGTTGCACGTTGGATATTTCATTGCGCTGCAGCGGCACTGCTGGTCGCCGGCCCGCTTGGGCGTGCTGAACCGCGGGCGGCAGCGGGGGATCGCCTGGGTCTCGAACAGATCTTCGATTTGCAATGGGCCGCCGATCCGCGCATCGCGCCGGATGGCAAACATATCGTGTTCGTGCGTTCCGGCTACGACGTCCTGAACGACGAGGAGCGCCATAGCCTGTGGCAAGTCGGCGCCGACGGCGGTGGACTGCGCGCGCTGACGCCGCCCGACGAGGACGCCGGCTCGCCTCGCTTTTCGCCGGACGGTTCGCGCCTGATCTATGTCGTCTCGCACGAAGACGATGCCGGCCACAAGACGGCCGAGATCCGCATGCGCTGGATGGGCAGCGGCGACACCGCCCGGATCGCCTCGCTGCCGCACGCACCGGGTGAAATACGATTCTCGCCGGACGGCAAGCGCATCGCATTCGCGCTGTTCGTCGACGATCCCCCGGAAGAGCCGGTCGCCCAATTGCCGGCGCCGCCCGAGGGTGCCGACTGGGGGCCCGATATCAAGGTCATCGACCGGCTGGTGTACCGAATCGACGGCAAGGGCTACCTGCCGCACGGTCGCACGCACCTGTTCGTGATGACGGCCGACGGCGGCACGCCGCAGCAGGTGACCTGGGGCGACGTCGATGACGACGGCAGCCTGGACTGGAGTCGGGACGGCCAGTACCTGATCTTCTCCGCCAACCGGCACGCGGACGCCGACTACCAGCCGCTGAATACCGAGGTCTACGCGGTGCCGGCGCAAGGCGGCGAGGTGCGTGCGCTGACCGATCGGGATGGGCCGGACGGCGCTGCGGTCGTCTCGCCGGACGGCAGGCGCATCGCCTACACGGGCTTCGACGACCGCAAGCAGGGCTACCAGGTCATCCGCCTGTATGTCATGGACCGCGACGGGTCCAACGCGCGGGTCGTTTCGGCCGGCCTGGATCGCGACGTCGAAACGCCGCAGTGGGACAGCCGTGGCGACGGCGTTTATTTCCAGTACGACGATGAGGGCACGACCCGGATCGGTTACATCGGCCTGGACGGCAAGGTCCGGGCCATCGCCGGCGATGTCGGCGGCCTGGATCTCGGCCGGCCCTACTCGCAGGGGCAGTACACCGTCGCGCCCAAGGCCGGCGTTGTCGCATTCACGCTGACCTCGCCGCAGCATCCTGCCGACGTTGCGACCGTGTCGGTCCGCGGCGGTGAAGCGCGGCGCCTGACCGACCTCAATGCCGGACTGTTCGCCCACGTCGAACTCGGCGCACTCGAGGAGATCCGCTTCGCCTCGAGCTACGACGGTCGCCCGATCGAGGCGTGGATTCTCAAGCCGCCGGGTTTCGATCCGGCCAGGAAATATCCGCTGATCCTCGAGATCCATGGCGGACCGTTCGCGAACTACGGTCCGCGCTTCTCGGCCGAGGACCAACTCTATGCCGCGTCAGGCTACGTCGTGCTCTACGTCAACCCGCGCGGCTCGACCAGCTACGGCGAGGAATTCGGCAACCTCATCCACCACGATTATCCGGACCACGACTACGACGACCTCATGTCGGGTGTCGACGAGGTGCTGAAACGCGGCTATGTCGATTCCGAGCGCCTGTTCGTGACCGGGGGTAGCGGCGGTGGCGTACTGACGGCCTGGATCGTCGGCCACACGGATCGTTTCCGGGCTGCGGTCGTCGCCAAGCCGGTCATCAACTGGTACAGCTGGGTATTGACGTCGGACCTGCCGGCGTTCGGCACGCAATACTGGTTCGGAACCCTGCCGTGGAATGACCTGCAGAATTACATGAAGCGCTCGCCGCTGACCTACGCCGGCAACGTCAAGACACCGACGATGGTCGTGACCGGCGAGGTCGACTACCGCACGCCGAGTTCCGATGCCGAACAGTTCTTCACGGCGCTCAAGTTGCGCAAGGTACCGTCGATGATGGTGCGCATCCCCGATGCCAGCCACCACATTACCGAGAAGCCGAGCAACATGATGGCCAAGAGCGCTTATATCCTCGGCTGGTTCGGGCGTTACGGAGGCAACACGGCGTCCAATTAGGGAAGCTCTGGTTAATTGGCAAACGATTCGTCATTGCGAGCGAAGCGAAGCAATCCAGTGTTTGAAATCACCAAGCTATGGATTGCCGCGTCGCTTCGCTCCTCGCAATGACGAATTGATCAGAGTTTCCCCGGATGGCAAGGAACGGCGGATAAATGAGATCGGCGCAACAGCCACAGGAACATACGGGTTCGTACTACGCGGCGACCGTCAATGACGCGACGGACTACCCGGCGCTCGCCGGCAGCGAAACCGCGGACGTGTGCATCGTCGGTGCCGGCTTCACGGGTGTCGCCACGGCCCTGACGCTGGCCGAGCGCGGCTATTCCGTCGCCGTCGTCGAGGCGAATCGCGTCGGCTGGGGCGCCTCCGGCCGCAACGGCGGCCAGCTCATCCACGGCATGCGTGGGCTGGACAAGATCGAAGAGAAGCACGGGAGCACGATCGCCGACCTGCTGTGGGACATGCGCTGGCGCGGCAACGACATCATCCGCGAGCGCATCGGGAAGTACTCGATCGACTGCGACCTCAAAGACGGTTACGTCGAAGTTGCCATGAAACCCGGGCAGACGACCGACATCGAAAAGGCGGCAGCCGAACGCGCGCAACGCAAGTTTCCGTACCGCTACGAAGTCTGGGACCGGCAGGACACGCGCAATAAGCTCGGCACCGACGCCTTCCACGGCGGCTTCGCCTGCTTCCGCGACGGCCACCTGCACCCACTGAACCTCTGCATCGGCGAGGCGCGTGCCGCCGCGCACCTCGGGGTACGGATATTCGAACAGTCGCCGGTCCTCGACATCGAGCATGGCAAACGGCCGAAGGTCGTGACGGCGAACGGCGAGGTCTCGGCCGATGCGGTCGTGCTCGCGGGCAATGCGTACAGCCGGCTCGAACCTAAGCAGCTTTCGAACCTGGTGTTCCCCGCCGGCAGCTACATCATCGCCACCGAGCCACTGCCGCAAGCGCTCGCCGACGAGATCAACCCGCTGGACGTCGCCGTCTGCGATCTCAACACCGTCGTCGACTACTATCGCCTGTCCGCCGACCGGCGCTTGCTCTACGGCGGCGCGTGCAACTATTCCGGCCGCGACCCGGCAAACATCGAAGCCTACATCCGACCGCGGATGGAACGGATCTATCCGCAGCTGAAAGGCATCCGCGTCGAGTTCGAATGGGGCGGCAAGATCGGCATCGTCCTGAATCGCGTCATCGCCGTCGGGCGCCTCGACGGCAACGTGTATTACTGCCAGGGATACTCCGGGCACGGCGTCTGCGGTACGCACCTGATGGGCGAAGTCATTGCCGATGCCGTCGCCGGCACGATGGAGCGCTTCGACCTGTTCGCCGATATGCGACCGATCCGCATCCCGGGCACACCCGGCGTGGGAAATCAGCTGATCGCGCTCGGCATGCTCTACTACCGGCTCCGGGACCGGCTGTAGCGCGGGTCTCGCAGAGGCAAGTCGCGGCATTGCTCACTTACACGGGTCTCACGCATCGATTAGCATTGCCTGCATGGATTCGGGATCGCTGAAACGGCGTCGTGATCGTGCACTGGGTTCCGGCGCCGAACTCTTTTACGACGAACCGCTCGAGATCGTCCGCGGTGAAGGTGCCTACCTGTACGATCGGGCCGGCCGGCGCTACGTCGACATGTACAACAACGTGCCCTGCGTGGGACACGCCAATCCGGCCATCGTCGAAGCCATGGCCAGGCAGCAGGCGA
>JBAUVS010000084.1:0-10421 GCA_049583345.1 Woeseiaceae bacterium | reverse complement strand
CGTGAAAGAGGCGAAGGAGTTGCTGCCGGTCGTCATCGAGAAGTGTCGCCCTTACATCTCGCCGGTGTCGCGTCCCCGGATCGGCAAGGCGGAACCGCCCTGGGACGAGACCTACGTGCTTCCCGAGAATCTGTTCCACGTCGCCAGGATCACGGGCGACGAGAAGTATTTCGACCTGGCGGTGCATTATCTGCTCAACAAGGAGTGGTTCGATCCGCTGGCAGCAGGCAACGACGTCCTGCCGGAGAAGCACGCCTACAGCTACACGATCGGCCTCAGTTCCGGCGCGCAGGCCTATCTCAATCTCGACGACGACAAGTATCGCCGCGCTCTGGAGAACGCCTGGCGGTTCATGGAGCAGCAACGCTTCGCATCTGGCGGCTGGGGTCCCAACGAGCAATTCGTGCATCCGGGCCAGGGCAAGCTGGCGGAAAGCCTGAAGACCACGCAGGCACACTTCGAGACGCCCTGCGGCAGCTTCGCGGACCTGAAGCTCGCCCGCTACCTCATACGCTTCACGGGTCGGCCGGAATACGGCGACGGGCTCGAGCGCACGCTCTACAACACGCTGCTGGCCACGCGCTTGCCCGACAGCGACGGCGATTACCCCTATTACTCGGGCTACGGTCCTGACGCAGAGAAGCAGTACTATCCGAAGAAGTGGCCGTGCTGTTCCGGTACGCTGGTGCAGGGTGTGGCCGACTACGTGCTGAACGCCTATTTCCACGATGACGAATCCTTGTTGGTCAACCTGTTCGTGTCTTCTGAGGTGACCTGGGATCGGCCGGGCGGCAGTGTCGTCGTGGCGCAGGCAACGGACTATCCCGCCGGCGACACGACGCGACTGACGATTGTTGAGCCCGGCGACGGATACTTTGCGGTCAGATTGCGGGTGCCAGCGTGGGCGGAGGGCGCGACGTTGACGGTCGGCGGCAAGACGCAAGCCAGCGCGCCCGGCAAACTCGCCACCGTCAAACGTCGCTGGGAGGCCGGTGACGTCGTCGAGATGAAGGTTCCTCAGCCGCTTCGAGTCCTGCCGATCGACACCGAGAATCCGAATCTCGCCGCCCTGATGCGTGGCGCGGTCATGTACGTCGGCCTGAATCCCTGGGAAGGTATCGAAGAACAACGAGTCGATTTGCCAGGATCCCTGCAGCCCATGGCAGGTTCGCGACAAGGCTACCATGCGGATGTCGGCGGGCGCGACCTGGTCTTCGTGCCTTACTTCGCGATCGACACCGAGAGGTACAACACGTACTTCAGGGTCGCCTGATGTCGGGGCAACGTGTATACGCCGACTACTGGATAGAGACGGCATATCCGCTGGAGGACGCAGCCGCGTCGATGGCCGGTGAGCAGTCAACCGGCACTTTCGTCAGGGTACCGGGCGAAACCGACGAATTACGCGAGGCACATGCCGCCCGGGTCGAGGGCGTCGTCGACCTGGGCGACGTCGCAGCGCCGTCGCTGCCCGGCTCGGGACTTCCGAGGAGCGGCGAAAGTCACCGCCGCGCGGCGCAGGTAAAACTGTCCTGGCCGATCTCCAATTTCGGTCCGTCGCTGCCGAACCTGCTTGCGACGGTGGCGGGCAACCTCTCCGAACTCAAGGCCTTCTCCGGACTGAAACTCACCGACCTGAAATTGCCGCCGGTATTCCTGGATCGCTACCAGGGTCCGCAGTTCGGGGTCGAAGGGACACGCAGGTTCGCCGAGGTTTACGACCGGCCGCTGATCGGGACGATCATCAAGCCGAGCGTCGGCCTGTCCCCAGAAGCGACCGCCGGGCTCGTGGAAACGCTCGTGGCGGCGGGCGTGGATTTCATCAAGGACGATGAACTGCAGTCGGACGGGCCGCACTGCCCGTTTAACGAGCGCATCTCGGCAGTCATGCGGGTCATCCGTGATCATGCGGAGCGCACCGGCAAGAAAGTCATGTACGCCGCGAACCTGACCGGCGACATGGACGAGATGCTCGCGCGTCACGATCACGTCCTGGAAGAGGGCGGGACGTGCATCATGGTCAGCATGAATTCCGTCGGTTTGCCCGCGCTGAAGGCGCTGCGTGCCGCGTCACAATTGCCGATACACGGTCACCGCAATGGGTGGGGCATGCTGGGTCGGTCACCGGCGATCGGCATGAGCTTCATTGCCTATCAGAAGCTGTGGCGCCTGGCGGGCATCGACCACACGCACGTGAACGGGCTCGATAATAAATTCTGCGAGGAGAATGACAGCGTCATCGCGTCGGCGCGCGAATGCCTCACGCCGATGTTCGACTCGCCGCATCCCGGCTGCGAGGTGATGCCGGTGTTCTCCTCCGGGCAGTCGGCACGGCAGGCGGGGCCGACGTTCGAAGCGCTCGGCTCGACCGATCTCATCTTTGCCGCGGGCGGCGGTATCATGGCCCATCCGGGAGGTCCCGCGGCCGGCGTCGCCGCCCTGCGCCAGGCCTGGGAGGCGGCGGTTGCCGGTGTCCCGGTGGCCGATGCCGCAAAGGCGCATCCCGAGCTGGCCGCGGCTTTGGGAGCATTCGGAAAATGACGCTGCGCTATGCCTTTTACGGCGACGACTTCACGGGCTCGACGGATGTACTCGAGCAGCTGGCGGAAGGCGGCGTCAAGGCCGCGCTGTATTTGCGCGAACCGACCGCGGAGCTCCGGGGCAGGTTTCCCGGTGTCGAGGCCATCGGCATCGCCGGTGACAGCCGGAGCCGATCCCCGGATTGGATGGACGAGAACCTGCCGTCCGCATTCGCTGCACTGCAGGGCGCCGGGATAGTCCATTACAAGACCTGCTCGACCTTCGACAGCAGCCCGCAGACGGGATCAATAGGCCGAGCGCTCGACATCGGCCTGGACCTGTTCGGATCGCCGGCTGTCATTGTTGTCGGGGCGCCATACATGGGACGGTATGTGGCATTCGGCAACCTCTTCGCCCGCGCAGGCGACGAGGTCGTGTATCGCATCGACCGTCACCCGACGATGTCGCGGCACCCGGTAACACCGATGCGTGAAGCGGACCTGGTCCGGCACCTGGCCGATCAGACGGAAAGGCGGATCGAAAGGATCTCGCTGGACCGGATCAAGTCGGGCGCGGCAGCGGCGACATTCGACGATGTCGGTCCGAAGGCTGATGCCGTGCTGTTCGATTGCGTCGATCTGGACGATCTCGAGAAGACCGGTGAACTGCTGCTGGACCGCAACGTGCGTTTCGCGGTAGGCAGTTCCGGCCTGACCCGAGCGCTGGTCCTCGCCTGGAGAAAACGGGGCCTGGTTACCGAAGACATCGCAATGGGCGCTGCCGACGAAGTCGAGCGCCTGCTGGTCGTCAGCGGCAGCTGTTCGCCCGTGACGGCAATACAGATCGCTAGGTCTGCCGAACTGGGGTTCCAAACGGAAATGGTCGACGTCACCGCATTGCTGAGGGGTGAGATGTCGGAAGAACGACGACTGACGGATAGGGCACTGGGCGCGCTGCAATCCGGCCACTCCTTCGTCATGCATTCGGCCGAAGGACCGCTGGACCAGAGCCAGTCGCCGGCGGGCGAGCGGCTGGGCGAAGCGCTGGGCAGGATCGCGAGGACGGTCATACGCCGTGCGGGGCTGCGGCGCATACTCTTCGCCGGCGGAGATACATCGAGTCACGGCGTGGCCCAGCTCGGCGTTGACGCATTGACCTGGGCCGCGCCGATCGAGCCGGGTGCGCCGCTGGTCAGGTCACACGCCGAAGATCCATCCGTCGACGGCCTCGAGATGGTCCTCAAGGGTGGCCAGATCGGCGGCGACGACTTTTTCGATCGGGTTCGACGCGGCACACCGCCCGGGTGATACCTGCCATGCCTTTATCAAAAAAAATCCCAGCCGGAACCAGCGCGAATCTCGCTGTCACCGATTTGCGCGCAGAACAATGCACCAACCTGTTCGGCACCGAAGTGCGCTCACCGCGCCTGTCGTGGCGTATCGGGACGATGGGCCGCGGCGTCTCGCAGGCGAGCTACCGCGTCCGGGCGGCTGCGAGTCCCGAGGCGCTGGACATGGGGAAGGGCCTGCTATGGGATAGCGGCGTCGTTGCCGGCAGTGACACTCTCGGGATCCCCTACGGCGGTCCGCCGCTCGTGTCGATGCAGCGCGTGTGGTGGGACGTGGAAGTTGCTGACGGGGCTGGCCACACGGTCCGGTCCGAGCCTACCTGGATGGAGGCGGGCCTCTTGTCGCGCGACGACTGGCGCGCCGAATGGATCGAGGCGGAAAACGAGCTCGCGGCCGGCGATCGGGGCGCGGCGCTGAGCTGGATCTGGAGCGACGATCCGCTCGATCCTCGATTACACGGATTCCGCCTCGATTTCACTGCACCGGCCGACCTGGTCGACGCGGACATCCTGGTCGCCGGGAAGGACAATCTCGTCGGCGCCTGGGTCAACGGCGAACCCGCGGAGCTTCCGGAAGTCCGCTACTGGGGTACGTTGACTCCTTTGCGAATGCCGCTCCGACCGGGCGAGAACAGCGTGTGTATCGCGGTGACGGCTGACACGAAAGGTTTCTGGCCGCCCGACGGCGGCGCCGTTGCAGCGCTGCTTCGCCTGCACCGCGCCGACGGCGCGATCGAACGGATCGTGAGCGGCCCGGACTGGCGGGTCGCCCCCGATCCGCCAGCCGGCTGGTACGCGGCGGACTTCGATGCATCGGGATGGACCGGCGCACAGCCATCGGGCTCGCGCGTCTGCGGCGATCCGAGGCCGCCCGAACCGGCTGCGCTGCTGCGGACGGAGTTTGCGGCAAGGGAAGGAATCGTCGCCGCGCGGCTGTATGCGACGGCGCTCGGCGTGTACGAGGCGTGCATCAACGGCAGGCCTGTCAGCGATACGCTGCTGGCACCGGAACCCAGCGTCGTCAAGAAGCACGTTCTGTACCAGTGCTACGACGTCGGCGATCTCGTTACGGACGGTGACAACGTACTCGGCTTCACGGTCGCCGATGGCTTTTACGCCGGCGCCTTCGCCTGGCGCATGGAGCGCTACAGCTTCGGCGCCGCGCCACGGCGCCTGCTGGCCCAGCTCAGGCTGGATTACGCGGACGGGTCGAGTCAGTGGATCGCCACGGGACCCGGCTGGCAGATTGCCGAATCGGCGATCACGGCCGCGGACATCTACGGCGGGCAGGTGACGGATGCCCGGCTGTTCCGCGACGGCTGGGACCGCCCGGGCTTCGATGCGCGTGACTGGCGAGACGCGATCGTCGGCACGGACCCGGGCGTGGCCCGCGTGGCGCAGACTTCGCCGCCGCTCCGACCCCGCCGCACACTGCGCGCCGTGTCCGTGACGGAACCGGTGGCCGGACGATTCGTCTTCGACTTCGGCCAGAACTTCGCGGGCTGGGCCCGGTTGCACGTACGCGGTGAATCCGGCGACCGGGTTACCCTGCGATACGCGGAAGTTCTTGCCGCCGACGGCAGCGTGGACCAGGCGAACCTGCGCCGCGCCGATGCGACGGACCACTACATCCTCCGGGGCGACCCGGTGCCGGAGCGTTTCGAACCGCGATTCACCTATCACGGGTTCCGTTACGTCGAGGTCGAAGGCTACCCGGGTACACCTGCTGCCGACGATCTCGAGGCGATCGTCGTCTACAGCGATTGTCGGGAAACGGGAACCATGGAGTTCGATTCCTCGCTGCTGGCCGGGATCTGGAACAACACATTCTGGAGCCAGCGCTCGAATTTCTTCGCCGTGCCGACCGATTGCCCGCAACGCGATGAGCGCCTCGGATGGATGGGCGACATCCAGGTGTTTGTGGATGCCGCGGCCTTCAATATGGACGTTGGCCCGTTCATCCGACGCTACCTGGGCGAAGCACGTGCGGCACAGACCGAGGACGGCGCCTACCCGATCGTGATGCCGGTGCCGCTGTCGTATCCCGACCTGGTGACAGCGGGCTGGAGCGAGGCGGGCGTCATCCTGCCGTACGTACTGTGGTGGCGCTACGGCGACACCGAAGTGATCGAGGAGAACTGGGCGGCCATGGAGCGCTGGATGGATTTCGTGGCCCGCGATAATCCCGATCATGTCTGGCGCAACGATCGCGGCATGGACCTCGGAGACTGGCTCTCGGTCGATGCGAGAGTGCCGGACGAGGAGACGACGCCGCGGATCCTGTGCGCGACGGCCTACTGGGCTTTCTGCGCAAGGCTGATGGCCGAGATGGCCGATGCCACCGGCAAAGCGGACGCGGCGGCACGGTACCGGTCGACCTTCGGCGGTATCAAAGCCGCGTTTGCCGATGAACTCATCACGCCGGACGGCGTCGCCGGCAACGGCAGTCAGACCAGCCAGGTACTGGCGCTGTATATGGATCTCGTGCCCGACGGTTTGCGTAATGCCGCGGCACGAGTCCTCGCCGATGAGATAGCCGGCCGGGGTATGAAGCTGTCCACCGGTTTTCTCGGGACGCCCTATCTGCTCGACGTGCTCGCCGATGCGGGCGAGCTCGACACCGTCAAGGGCCTGCTCCTGCAGACCGGGTACCCGTCCTGGGGTTACATGGTCAAGGCAGGTGCCACGACGATCTGGGAACGCTGGAACGGCGACGTCGGTGACCTGGCGATGAACAGTTTCAATCATTACGCACTCGGTGCCGTTACCGGGTTTTTCTACCGGCGCCTGGCGGGCATCGCGCCCGCGGTGCCCGGATTCCGCCGCATCGCGGTGCAGCCGATCTGGCTGCCGGAGGTCGGCCGGGTTGCGGCGCGCTATGATTCGTGTGTCGGACGCATCGAGACCCGGATCGACGGCGACGTCGACGGCATCGCCGGCCTCGATATCACGGTGCCGCCGAACTGCATCGCGGAAGTGGAATTGCCGGCCGTCTTCGACTGGCGGGAAGGCGATGTGCCGCTCGACGAGTCCGCGGACGTCATATCCTGTCACCGTGACGACCAATGCATCCGCGTCGAAATCGCCTCGGGAAAGTACACGTTCTCTCGTCAGGGGTAGTTCCTCATGTCCACACTTGCACTCGTTCACACCTCGCCGACGCTGACACCATTGTTTGGCGAACTGGCGGCCGAGATCGTACCGGACGCGCGGATTCTGCATTTCGTCGACGAAAGCCTCATCAAGAACACCATTGCGGCGGGCAGGCTGGAGAAGCCGACGATGCGGCGCGTCATAACGCTGATCGGTTCGGCGTTCGACGCCGGCGCGGACGCAGTGCTGGTGACCTGTTCGTCGATCGGTCCGGCCGTGGACATGGCCGCGCAGCTTTACGATCCGCCCGTGCTTCGCGTCGACCGGCCGATGGCGGAGAAGGCCGTCGAAACGGGTCGGCGAATCGGGGTGGCCGCGACGCTGTCGACCACGCTGCGTCCGACGGCCGACCTCGTCCGGAAGGTCGCGGCGGAGCGGGACCTGGACATCGAGATCGTCGAGCAGCTCTGCGAGGGCGCGTTCGAAGCGGTGATGGCCGGTGACGGCGCAACGCACGACCGCATCGTCCGAGACGGCCTGACCAAAGGCCTGCGGGGCGTCGATGCCATCGTGCTGGCACAGGCTTCGATGGCGCGCGTCCTCGATACGCTGCCGGCCAATGCGCTGAGCGCACCCGTATATTCCAGCCCGAGGCTCGGCGTCGAGCGCGCACGGGACGTACTGCATGGCCTCGGCTAGGCGACTCTGCCTGCTCCTCGCCGGCATCGCCGCAGTCCTTCTGCTTGCCTGCCTTGCCGGCTTGCTCGGTGCGACGCTTGCGGCGCCGTGCGGGCTGGCGGCGGCCGTACTGCTCGCGTTCGGTCTGGGCGCCATCCCGTCCCTCAGCGGCTACCAGTACACGGCGTGGATCGTCGCGGCGATCGTCGCCGGGATGCTGTATCCGCAACAACTGTTGCACTGGGGAGACTTCGATCTCAGGAACCGGTGGCTGATCCTGATCGTCGTGCAGCTGGTCATGTTCGGGATGGGCACGCAGATGCGCCTGACCGATTTCGAGGGCCTGGCGCGCACGCCGCGGGGTGTTGCGGTCGGTCTGCTGTGCCAATTTTCGATCATGCCCACCATGGGCTGGTTGTTGACCCGGGTCTTCCATTTTCCGCTCGAGATCGCCGCCGGCATCATCCTGATCGGATCCTGCTCGAGCGGCCTCGCCTCGAACGTCATGGCCTACATCGCCAGGGCGAACCTCGCCCTGTCCATCACCGTGACGGCCGTGGCCACGCTGATCGCTCCCCTGATGACACCGCTGTTGATGAAGTTCTTCGCCTCCACGCTCATCGAACTGAATTTCGTCGCGATGATGCTGTCGGTCGTCAAGATCGTCCTCGCGCCGATCGGTGCCGCACTCCTGTCCGATTACCTCCATCACGCGCCGGCGGTGAAGGTCCGCCGCGTCCGACTGTTTGCGGGAGCCTGCGCCGCCTGGCTCGCCTTCATTGCGCTCGGCGGCTGGAACTGGCTGACGTTCGTGCTGCCGCAGCCTGTCCTCGCATCGGCGGGCATCCTCGGGTTCTTTGCGATCGCAGTCGTGTTCGGTACGGTCTATCACGTCGTCCGGGAACGACTGCCCGCGATACAGAAGATCATGCCCTACGCATCGATGTTCGGAATCGTGTATTTCACGACGGTGACGACGGCCGCAGGGCGCGACCACCTGATGCAGGTCGGCGCGCTGTTGCTGGTCGCCTCGGTGATACACAACTCGGCGGGTTACCTGCTGGGCTACTGGTTCAGCCGGGCGCTGGGTCTGGATCGCAATTCCGCTCGAACCCTCGCTCTGGAAGTCGGCCTGCAGAATGGCGGCATGGCCTCCGGCATCGCGGGCGAGATGGGCAAGCTCGGCACGCTGGGTCTCGCAGCGGCCGTTTTCAGCCCGTGGATGAACATTTCCGGTTCGATTCTGGCCAACATCTGGGGCCGTCGTCCGGTCGCGCCTGAACCCGGCCGGCGCGGGCAAGCGGCTATGAGCAGCGATGCGTCGCTTTGAAGGCAAGACGGCCGTCGTGACGGGCGGCAACCGCGGCATCGGCCTTGCGATCGCCGAACGCCTTGCAGGCGAAGGGGCGAACGTCGTCCTGGCATCGAACGAAGACCAGGTGCACGAGGCCGCAAGGGAGCTGGGGGACGACGTCCTGTCCGTGGTATGCGACGTCAGCAGCAAGGCCAGCGTAGAGGCGCTCTACGATGCGGCGGCAGAACGTTTCGGCTCTGTCGATGTCTCGGTCCAGAATGCCGGCATCATCACCATCGCCAGGGTGGAGGACCTGACCGAAGACGAGTGGGATGCCACGATGAATGTGAATACCAAAGGCGTGTTCCTCTGTTGCCAGGAGGCCATCCGGCGCATGCGGCGCCGCGGTCGCGGAGGACGCCTGATCAATACCGCTTCCGGCCAGGCACGGGAAGGATTCATCTACACACCGCACTATGCCGCCAGCAAGTTCGGCGTGGTAGGGCTGACGCAGTCCCTCGCGAAGGAAGTGGCGACCGAAGGGATAACCGTCAACGCAATCTGTCCGGGCATCATCGAGACCGATATGTGGACCTATAACGACAGGGTCTGGGGCAAGATGTTGGGCGATTACGGCCCCGGCGAGTTGATGGCCGAGTGGGTGCAGAACATCCCGATGCGCCGCGCGGGTACCGGCAGGGACGTGGCCGGCGTGGTCGCATTCCTGGCGAGCGATGACGCCGCTTACATCACAGGACAGGCCGTCAATGTGGACGGTGGCCTGATCATGTCCTGATGACCGACAAGAGCAGCGAAAGGCACCTTCCGAAGCGCGATCTGTGGTCGTATGCGACGGGCGAGGGGCTGAACTCCATCGGCACGGCCGGCATCGCGAATTTCGCCCTGCTGTTCTACACGCAGGTCATGGGCATGAGTCCGGAGCTCGCCGGGCTGGCCTTGTTCCTGGCGACATTCTGGGACGCCGTCACCGATCCGTTGATGGGCACGATCACCGATCGGACGAACACGCGCTTCGGGCGTCGCCACCCCTACATGCTGATCGGCGGCATCGCGTTCTCACTGACATTCGTCGCGCTGTGGCTGATCCCGGAGTCGTTCCAGGAGGAAAAGGTCCTGTTCGCCTACCTGCTCGTCGTGAACGTGCTCTTCAGGACGGCATTCACGGTGTTCATCGTGCCGTATTCGGCGCTCGGCTTCGAGATGTGCAAGAGCTACGACGATCGGTCCCGCCTTCAGGGCGTCCGCTACGGTTTCTACATGCTAGTGAATATCGTGTTCGGCGGCTTCGGCTGGCTGCTGTTCTTCCCGGACGGACGAGCGGCCGACGGCACATTCCTCGATGGCACCAAGATCGAAGCGAATTATCACAGCATGGGTATCGTCGTCGGCATCGCGACCTTGTTGCTCGCCCTCTATTGTGTGCGTGCGACCTACAAACACGCGTTGCCAGCGTCGATCCCCTCCTCC
>JBAUVS010000083.1:0-4314 GCA_049583345.1 Woeseiaceae bacterium | reverse complement strand
TTCACGCCGGCCTTGCCCTTGTAGATGCCGCCCAGGAACCAGACCTCGCCGTCGTCCGCGAACAGGTCGACGACCTCGTTGTACTGCGACTTGTCGATGAAGTAGCCGTAGGCGTATTGCAGACGTCTTACCGCTTCGATGTCCTGTTGCTTGCCGAGTTCCCGTTCCAGCGCCTCGATGCGCTTTTCGAGCTCAGCCCTGTCCGCCTTGCCGGTCATGATTTCTTACCTCCAGGCACGCCGTGCGCGACGCGCTTCTCGTACTCCGGGTCGTCCTCCGGGTTCGCCAGCGCCGCCATGACCCGCTGGTGGATCTCTTCGAGCGTGCCGCGGAATTCCGGATACGGCAGGATGTACAGGTCGTTGTTGCGGATACCCTGCAGCACATACTGCGCCAGCGTCTCCGGTTCCATGCCGACCTCGATGACCTGCTTCAGCGCGGCGAACACCTCGGGATTGGCGCCGTAGTAGCCCGTATTGGCCAGATGCTTCGGCCGCGACAGCACCGATTCGTGGATATTCGTGTTCACGGCACCCGGGCAGAGCATCGACACCTTGACGTTGGTCTCGGCGAGATCCATGGCCAGGCATTCCGACAGCCCGCGTACCGCCATTTTCGTGGTGCAGTAGATCCCCGTACGGGGCAGCGAGACGAATGCCGACATCGACGCCGTGTTGACGATATGGCAGTCGTCGCCGCGCTCGAGCATCCTCGGCAGGAAGGTCTGGATGCCGTTGATCATGCCCCACAGGTTCACGTTGATGTTCCACTCCCAGTCTTCCGGCGTCGCGTCCTGCAGCGGGCCGAATATCGACACGCCGGCGGTATTGAACAGGAGTTGCACGGGGCCCAGCCAGGATTCCACGGAATCCGCCGCTTTCACATAGGCGTCGCGATCGGTGATGTCGAGTTCGATGGGCATGACCTCGACGTCCACGCGGTTGAAGTAATCCATGGCCTCGGCCAGGTGATCCTTGCGGATATCCGCGATCGCCACCTTGCAGCCCGCCCCGGCGAAGACCCTGGCCTGCCCGAATCCGACGCCGGACCCACCGCCCGTAATGAATGCCACCTTGCCGGAAACGTCCGTCATCTTCACCTCCTGCCGCCGCACGGGGCCCCTGCCCCGGAAAATCGGGCCCGCCTTGTTCGCTTTGAATCGAGTCCCGTTTCCTCAACACGTTATTTCTGGTCGCGCTTTTCTGTAAAGATACCAGAGGAATCACCACATGAGCGCTGTCATCGTGAAGCCGAAAAACCTGGAAGAAGCCATCCGCGCCGCGGGCAATCCGGTCGACATGTTGCGGAATTCGCAAGCCGGCCCGAACGTCTATCCGGGCGTGCCCGCAGAATACACAAACTGGCACGACGAGCAGCAAGCGTGGCAAAAGGCCTGTGTGCTCTATAACCAGTCTTTCCACATGGCCGACCTGGCGGTCAAAGGGCCGGACGCCCTCAAACTGCTCACCCACCTCGGCGTGAACTCCTTCGCGAAGTTCCAGGTCGACAAGGCGAAACAGTTCATCCCCTGCAGCTACGACGGCTACGTCATCGGCGACGTGATCCTTTTCTATCTCGCCGAGAACAGCTTCAATCTCGTCGGCCGTGCGCCGACCTTGAACTGGGTCACCTACCACGCGGAGACCGGCGGCTACGACGTCGAGGTCGAACTCGACCAGCGCACGGCGCTGCGCACCGATCCCGGCCGGCGCAACAACTACCGCTTCCAGGTGCAGGGCCCGACGGCGATGGATACGATCGCGAAGGCACTCGGCAAGACGCCGCCCGATCTGAAGTTCTTCAACATGACGACGGTGAAGATCGGCGGCAAGCGGGTCCGCGCGCTCAGGCACGGCATGGCCGGCCAGCCGGGCTTCGAATTCTTCGGTCCCTGGGACGACTACGAAGCCGTGCATTCGGCGCTCGTCGCGGCCGGCGAGGAATTCGGCATGCGCCTGGTCGGCGCGCGCGCGTATTCGTCGAACACGCTGGAGTCGGGCTGGATCCCGTCTCCACTACCCGCCGTCTATTCCGGCGCGAGCATGCAGGCCTACCGCGAATGGCTGCCGGCGTCCGGCTACGAGGCGAACGCGTCGATCGGCGGCAGCTTCTACTCGGACCGTGTCGAGGATTACTACTTCACGCCCTGGGATCTCTCTTACGGGCAGTTCGTCAGGTTCGACCACGACTTCATCGGTCGCGAGGCGCTCGAGAAGAGGGTCGACGATACCCACAGGCACAAGGTCACCCTCGCCCTCGACAACGACGACGCGCTGCGCTGCATCGGCAGCCAGCTCTTCGAACGCGACCGCGCCAAGTACATGGACTTCCCGTCCGCCGTCTATTCGATGCATCCGTTCGACGAGGTCCGCGCCGACGGCAAGCGCGTCGGCGTCTCGACCTGGATCGGTTACAGCTCGAACGAGCGGCGCATGCTCACGCTGGCGGTGCTCGATGCCGAGTACGCCGAGCCCGGCACCGAGGTGACTTTCGTCTGGGGAGAACGCGACGGCGGCTCGACGAAGCCGACCGTCGAGCATCACGCGCAGTCCGAGATCCGCGCGATCGTGAGCCCGGTGCCCTATGCCGAGGTCGCGCGCAAGGCTTACGCGGACGTCAAGGGCTGGCGCACCGAAAGCTGAGAGGACTCAGGCGCCGACGCCGCCCCAGATTGCTTCGGCCGTTTTGACCACGAGCTCCAGCTTGCGCTTCTGATCGTCCGCGCTCAGCACGTTGCCTTCTTCGGTCGAGGCGAAGCCGCATTGCGGCGCGATGCCGAGCTGATCGAGATCGCAGTATTTCGAGGCTTCCTCGAATCGCCGCTTGAGATCGTCGATCGATTCGAGCTCGCCGGACTTGGTCGTGATGAAACCCGGCATCACGCGCTTGTGCCCTTTCGGCAGCAGTTTCAGCGGCGCGAGCCCGCCGGCGCGATCGGTGTCGTACTCCATGAAGTACACGTCGACGCCGGTCTGGTTGAAAATCGCGTCGGCCGCCGGATCGTAGGCGCCCTCGGCGATCCAGCTGGAGCGGAAGTTGCCGCGGCACATGTGCATGGCGATCACGAGGTCATCCGGCCGCCCGTCGATCGCATCGTGCATCATCTTCGCGTAGCGGCCGATGAGCCAGTCCGGATCGAGGCCCTCCTTCGCTTTCATCTCGCGCTGCTTCGGGTCGCACAGATACGCGAAATAGATATCGTCCAGCTGCAGGTAGCGGCAGCCGGCGTCGTAGAACGCGCGGACGGCCTTCGCGTAGGCCCTGGTGATAGCGTCGAGCAGGGCCTCGATATCCTCGTACTCCGGCACGTGGATGTCCTTCTGTGCCGTGCGGTAGTGCACGACGCTCGGGCCGGGGATCGATATCTTGGGTTGCACCTTCGTCACGGAGGCCAGGAACCGGAAATGATCGAGCATGGGGTGGTCGTCCGGGAAGTCCAGGCTCCCGGTGATCGTCGGGAAAATGCCCCGCAGCGTCACATCGTGGAACTTGATGGCCTCCTCGTCACGCTCGACCAGTTCGAGGCCTTCGAGCGCACCCATGAAATCGTAATGCCAGAACGAGCGCCGGAATTCGCCGTCCGTAACGGCGAGCAGGCCGATGCTCTCCTGCATCTCCACGACCTCCCGGATCGCCTCGTCCTCGACCGCCTCGAGCTCGTCCGTCGTCGCGAAGCCGTCGGGCCCCACCGGTCCCGTGATGATGCGTTCCCGCGCCGCCTGGACCGCCGGCGCTCTGAGCAGGCTGCCGACGTGGTCGGCACGAAACGGTGCATTGCGTGGCATGTCGTCTCTCTCGTCGTGATCGCGTGTGTGATCCTACCATCGTCGACGTACAATCTCAGGCCGGTCCGAAGGTAAAGTTCACGCGATGCGCTCAAGATTCACGATACTCGCCCTGCTCATGATCGCCAGCACTGCGGCGCAGGCCGCAACGCCGACCCAGAACGCCGGGGCGCGGCAAGGGATCAGCCTGGACGGCGACTGGCACATCATCGTCGATCCGTACGAGAGCGGCTTCTACGACTATCGCTACGGGGAGAAGGAGGACGGCTATTTCCTCAACCGCAAGGCGGAACAGCCGTCGGACCTCGTCGAATACGACTTCGCGACCTCCCCGACGTTGCGCGTACCGGGCGACTGGAACACCCAGGACGAGAAGTTCCTATGGTACGAGGGCACGATCTGGTACGAGCGCGATTTCGACGTCGCCAGGCGCCAAGGCAAGCGCTACCTGCTGCATTTCGGCGCAGTGAACTACGAAGCCAACGTCTACGTGAACGGCACGAAAGTCGGGCGTCACGAGGGCGGTTTC
>JBAUVS010000082.1:0-12922 GCA_049583345.1 Woeseiaceae bacterium | reverse complement strand
CGAAAGACCCTGCCGTCCGGGGAAATTGCCAAAACAGCACGCTATCGGAAGTTAGTCGAGCGTTCACGACAATCTTTCGGCTGCGGCCTAACAATTAATAGACCGCGATCGGCGATATTGAATCATCGAGAGCGCGCGATTATTCCGATCGAACGGCACCGCTTGTCTGTCACGAATTTCCACGATTTCAAGACCTTACCGAATCTGTTCTTGATCTGCCATATAATATCGTTACCGCGCGATTTATCGCAGTTACTAGCCTTACCGGTGCCCACGGAATCAGGAACAGGAGTCGAGGCCGGGCGCGGAACGTTTGCGAATTCCTGATCTGGCTCGCCCCTTCCAGTGCAGTTGCAGAGTGTCTCCAGTGGAAGAGGTTGCCTACCGCCAGGTCCAGTTTCATATGGCTTCCTCCAGTGTGTAGCGATCCGTTCAATGGCGACAATCCATTGATAACGCGCTGTTTTGCTGAGAGGTATTTGAAAATTTCTGCGGATTGTTGAGTTATTGCGGGGCGTCATCGTCCGCTGGGGCGGGCTCCTACAGGCGGGCCGAGACGACTTCGGCGGCCGTGTCTGGATCGTCGTTGAGGATGAGGTTGGCTCCCGCTACACCCGGCATAGCGCGGAGCTCCCGCAGGGCGTCAGCCGCGATCGCGATCCCTTCGGCGCGCGCGTCCCGCACCGAGGCGAGGCGCCTCACGATCCGACGCGGGATCCGGGAGCCGGGGTAATCGGACTTGATCCGCTCGGCCGCCTCCACGGAATCGAGGACCGGGACGTCGACGAGGATCGACGCACGATGGGTAATCCGGAGCGCAATCAGCTTGCCAACATAGGCCTGCAGCATGCCCATGTTCAGGCACGGCAGCGCCTGCAGGAACTGCACGCCGGCATCGATTCGCTTCTGCGCTGCGCTCGCCTTCCAGTCGTCCGCGGGGCGCATGGCGGAGACACGGGAACCCATGTAGGTCCCCGGTGGCGAGACGCGCGCGGGATCCGCCCCGACGCGCCGACACATCTCGATGAGCTGCAGCGTGCCGGTATCGAACACGCCCTTGACCTTGCCGCGCAGTTCGTCCGGCAACTTCTGGCCGCGCGAAAGGACGACGCTGGTTACCCCCAGTGCTGCCAGGCCCAGCAGCGCGCCCTGCAATCCGACGCGGTTGCGGTCACGACAGTCTACGTGCACTACCGCATCGAGCCCTTCGTCGATGACGAGTCTTGCGACGGCAAGTGCATCCATCAGTCCGGTCGCCGAACGATCGCCGGCGATGTGTACCGCATCGACCACCTCGCGAAGCTTTTCCGCCGAGGTTCGAATATCCCCGGCAGTCGCCGTCAGTTTCAGCGGGAGCGTCGCCGTGAGGACGAAATCCTTGCTGCGCATCGCTTCACGAAATGTGTTCAAATCAATCTCAAACGACCTGGATGCATTGGCAGCAAGTGTCCGGGCAAGGGAACGTGACTGTCAACTCGATACGACAACCCCTCCGATGATTAGCACGCCGGGAACGGAAGCGCTCCGGCGGCTGCGTGCGTTCCTGGACGACAACGGCTACGACGCCGAGCACCTGGCCGAACGGCTCGGCTCGGCGGCCCCGCCGCGCCCGGAGAATCTGCCCACCGCGCTGCACCGGACCCGGGAAGCGAATGCCGCGAACGCGCTGGCGCGCCTGTTCCTTATCGGCGCATCGCTCGAAGAATCGCTCGCCAACGACATGCTGCCGACGGCGTTCCTCGAGACCTGCCTGGATGCCGGCCTGCTCGTGTCGTCGGACGGCCGGATCCGCGCCACCGCCGTCATCGTCCCGGTCGGCGGGCTGCTCGTCGCATCGGACGCGTTCGCCATGCTCGGCAGCGAGGACGCGCGGGATTTCGTGCTGCCGGCGAGCACGCATTCCGCCAACTATCTGAGCCGGGTCACGCTGCGCGATGAAGTCGGGCGCATGCTCGACCTCGGCTGCGGCTGCGGCATCCACGCACTGCTTGCGGCGAATCACAGCGAGACCGTCATCGCGACGGACATCAGCGGCGCGGCGATCCGGTACACGGAATTCAATGCCGCGCTGAACGGCATCGGCAACGTCGAGTGCCGCGCGGGCGACCTGTTCATGCCCGTGGCCGGCGAACGCTTCGACCTGATCGTCTGCAATCCGCCCTTCGTCCCGGCGCCGGGCGAGGAGTTCACCTACAGGGACAATCCGCTCGAACTCGACGAGTTCTGTCGCCGGATCGCCCGGTCGGCACCGGAATACCTCGCCGATGGCGGATGCCTGCAGATGCTCTGCGAATCCGTCGAGATTACCGGCGAGAACTGGCATGAACGCATCCGCGCGTGGGTGGACGGCAGCGGCTGCGACGCATGGCTCCTGCATGGCCTGCCGATCAGCCCGGCCGATTACGTCGCCCGGCGCAGCCAGGATATCGTCGGCACGAAACCGGCTTCGTCCGACTCGTACGCAACCTGGCTCTCCTACCTGCAGGAGCGCAGCGTCGCCGCCGTGCACCCGGGAATGCTCGTCCTGCGCCGCCGGCAGGGTCGTAACTGGCTGCACGTGCACAACGTGGCCTCGGACGTGGTGCGCGACGCCGGCGATGCCGTGCGCCGGGGCATCGCCGCCTGCGATTTCCTGGATAGCGTCGCCGAGGACAAAGCATTGCTCGGCGCGACGCTTGCCATCGCGCCGCAGCTGACGCTCGATCAGAAATTCAGGCGTGCCGACGGCGCATGGCGGCCCGAACGCTCGATACTGCGGATGGACGATGGGCTGGCGATGGATGCCGAGGTGGACGTACCGGTCATGGCGTTCCTGAACCAGCTCGACGGTTCCTCGACGCTCGGTGACTGTATCGAACGCTTCGCACAGGCGGTCGGGGCCGATCACGACAAGCTGCAGGCGGACCTGCTGCCCGTGGTGCGCCTGCTGATCGGACGCGGTTTCCTCACGCCCGCCGGCGCTCCCGGCTGAGTCCCGGCCTCAATAACAAAGAGCGGCCCGAAGGCCGCTCCCTGAGGTGTTGCGCTCCCCTGTTACTGCCAATTATAGCTCAGGCGGACGCCGTATTCGCGAGGCCGGTTCGTCGTGACGCGGCGCTTACCCCAGAACGGATCGAAGAACAGGTCGTCGTTGTAGAGCACGGCCCGCTCGTCGCCGATGTTGTCGACGAAACCTTCGAGCGACCAGGTGGCGGTGCGTATGCCGAAACGGAGGTCGGCGATGCTGTAAGACGGCTGCACGAACCAGCCGCGTGCCTGCGGCGTCAGGGTGCCGCCCGAGGCCTGTGCCTCGGCCACCGACACGGGCACGAATTTCTCGAGCTGATTCACCGAGTCGCCCTGGTAGGTGTATTGACCCCGGACGTAGGCCTCGCCGCTGTCGCCGATGCCCACCGGCCAGGTGTATTGCGCGTAAAGGCCGTACTTGAGCTTGGGCACGTTCGGCAGACGCGCGCCCTTCGGTACCGGGCGATCCGAGTCAGTCACAACGAACGACTCGGACGTCTCGGCGACGATGTAGGACAGGTTCAGGCCGAGGTCCCAGTAGTCGCTCGGCGCCGCCTTGACCTCGAGTTCGAGGCCGGTCTGCTGGGCATCGCCGACGTTCGCCACGACGACCTGGAAGGGCTGGCCGCAGGGGTCGGTCTGCGGGGTCTGCGACCCCGTGCAGGGCTGGAAGCTCGGATCCAGCGTCTCGATCTGGTAGTTCTGCCACTGGCCGAAGAATGCGGTCGCGTTGATCTGCAGTTGGCCCTCGGCCCAGCGCGTCTTGGTGCCGATCTCGTAGTTCTTCAGCTTGTCGGGCTGGTAGACCAGCGGGAAGATCGTCAGGCTCTCGTCGACGCGGTTGCGGTTGGCGCCGCCGGACCGGAAGCCCTCCGAGTACAACGCGTAGACCATCTTGTCGTCGTTGATGCGGTAGGTCACCGCGACCTTCGGCACGTGGCCGTTATTTTCGCCGGTCGGATTCGTGTAGTCGGGCCAGTTCGGCGACACGATGAACGGCTTGTCGACATAGTAGGTGCGATCCATCGTCTGGTCGAAATAGCGCAGGCCGACTTCGAGCGACCACTTGTCGTTGAAGTCGTAGTTGTAATTACCGAACACGGCCCACTGTTTCCAGGTCGTGTGATCGGCCGATAGCCACCAGGACGTATCGACGCCGGACGGCGCGTACAAGTTGGTCCAGTAATAGTAGGCCAGCGAGTCCAGAAACTCCGGCGTGCGAGCCCGGTATGCCCAGTGCTCGTGCTTCTTCTCGTAGAATGCGCCGAGTACCCAGCGATAGTTGTCGCCATCCTTGGACAGCCGGATCTCCTGCGTGAAGCGGTCGTTCTTCTGGTGCTGCACGTCGTAACCCGTCGTATCCTGGTCGTAACGTGTCTGTCCCGACCAGCAGTAGGTCGCGTAGATGGAACAGAAGTTGTAGTTGAAATACGCCGAATACTGGGTCCGGTCGTACACGTAGTCGAGCTTGCGGTCGAAGTAACTCGTGTTCGAGACGAGGTTCACACCGCCGATGCTGCCCTCGAGCGTGAGCGAGACCTGCGACCAGTCGTCGTCGCGCGTGTCCTTGAAAAACTTGACCGTCTTGAGGTCGCCGACGGTCGGATCGTAGTCGTTGAGCCCGTCGGCCGACGATTTCTGGCTGATGTACGCGAAGGTCGCCGACCAATTGTCGTTGACGAACCACTTGGCCGACAGGCGGCCGCCCGAGATGTCGACCGAGTTGATGTTGTCCTGGACGAGATTCGAGTTGTCTTTCGTGCCCTGCATCGGTGAGGTGCCGAGCACGTTGTCGATGAAGCCGCCGTCGCGCGCGGAGAAACCGACGATGCGGATCGCGAACTTGTCCTCGACCAGCGGCAGGTTCAGCACGCCGTTGACATCGTAGCTCGACGCCGAGTCGCTGCCCGAACGCAGCATGACTTCCGCGTTCGCCGCGAACGCGGTCGGGTCCGGCTTGTTGGTGATGATGCGCAGCGTGCCCGACTGCGAGCTGTCTCCATACAGCGTGCCCTGCGGGCCGGCGAGGGCCTCGACGCGCTCGATGTCGATGAGCCGCGGCTCCGGATTCACCGCGAACTGCGTCAGGGGCTGCTCGTCGATGTACAGCGCGGCACTCGAGGCGGCGATGAACGCGTTGGGGTTGTCGGAGACGCCGCGGAAGATGATCTTGTTGTCACCGGCCGTGCCGCCGATGTGCGAGACGCTCGGCAGGAAGCGCACGACGTCTTCCATGTTGGTGATGCCCTGGCGCTTCAGGTCCGCGCCGGTGAACGCCTGGATGCTGGCAGACACGTCCTGCAGGCTCTCCTCGCGCTTGCGCGCCGTGACGGTGATCTCCTCGATACCGCCGGACTGCTGCGCCTTTTTCGGCTGTTCGGCCTGCTGGGCCTGTTGCGCCTGGACTGGAGCTGCGATGCCGGTCAGCGCCGCCGATACCGCGACCGCCACCGCACTCTTAACGGGTAGCTCGGACGTACCTCCGCCTACGGATGAAGCCATGTCATAACCCCGCGATTGTTCTTGTTGCCCCTGGAGCGGCCGTCCCGGGCCGCCTCCGGTCCAAGTCTACCCTCGTTCTTTGGGCCGGCACAACAACGTGGCGCCTTCGGGCCCGCGCCGCGCAAGCCCTGTAATGGTGCGGATTCTACATTTGGTTCGATTCTGATATTTTGTGCGCCTCGACCGAACGTCGCGCCGCCGCAACACAATGAACATCGACGAACCACTGAAGGATCTTGGACCCGTAGACGCCACATCGCTGCGCGAGGCGATCCTCGCGCTCGACGAAGAGGCCTGGCTCGAGAACGAGCGCCGCCAGAACGATTACGAAGTGCATCGGCAGACACGCTCGGTCGTGATGGTCTTCTGCGACGGGCCGATGGACGACCTCATCGTCACGAAGTCCGAAGGCTGGGAGCGCCTCGCCGACGTCGCCGTGCCGGTCATGCACGACCTGATCAATCGTCACTATCCGCCGGGCGGCACGGTCATCCGCGCGATGGCGGCCAACCTGCTGCCCGGCGGACGCATCAACCCGCACTTCGACAGCCATCCGACGTTCCGGCGCAGCCACCGCATCCACGTGCCGATCACGACGAACCATCGCGTACGATTCATGATCGACGGCCGCCCGTACCGCCTCCAGGTCGGCCAGGCCTACGAGCTGAATAACCAGAAGACGCACAGCGTCATGAACAGCGGCAAGGAAGACCGCATCACGTTCATCTTCGATTACATGCCGCCCGACGAAATCGCCCGCCGCGAATTCCAGCCGGCGACCTGAGTCTATTTGTGGGCGAGGCTCCGCGGCCGGCGCTCGGGCGGCAGCTTGGCGAGTAAGGGTTCGAGCACGTCGATCAGCGGCGCGAGATGATCTTCGTAGCGCCGCCACAGGTCGACGGACGTCGAATAGATCGGCCGCCGCACCTGCTCCGAGCTCGCCGTCTTCACGGCCCGGTCCGACTCGTAGAACCTGAGACAGGACTCGGACCACGGCAGGCCGCAGTAGTCGAGAATCCGCCGGACCTGTCCCTCGAGATCGGCGACGACGTCCTCGTAATGCACTTCGAGGACTTTGCCGGGCAGGACGTCGTGCCAGTGATCCATGAGCCGCACGTACTGCAGATAGAATTCGCCGAGCTCGAACAGGTCGTAGGTGAACGGCTGGCCCCGCGCGAACAGCTGCTTGTAGCTGCCGAGACAACTGTCGAGCGGATGCCTGCGCGCATCGATGATCTTCGCATTCGGCAATATCAGGCTGACGAAACCGACATGCACGAAGTTGTTCGGCAACTTGTCCGTAAAGCGCGGCAGCATCAGTTCGCGATGCCGTTCGGTGCGACGCAGATACCGCTCGCCGAGATCGGCCAGTTCTTCCACGGCGACGTCCCTGATCGCCTGCGGGTAGCTCTTGCGGTCGCTGCGCCGCATACCGGTCTGTCGCGCGACGCGGCTCAGCTCCGGCAACTCGTGGGTGCCCTCGACCTCGGGGTGACTGGCGAGGATCTGTTCGATCAGCGTCGACCCGGACCTCGGCAGGCCGACGATGAAGATGGGCGCCGGATCCGGGCAGCCGTGCCCTGCCCGGCTCGCGAGTAATTCCCGGTCGAAGACCTCGATGAACTGGTCGTGCAGGTCGATCGTCTGCACCGGGTCGTAGCTCTCGCGGGAGCGGCGATTCTCGTTGCCCTCGCGATAGTAGGCGAAGGCACGCTCGTAATCGCCGGCGTCCTCGAAGGCCTTGCCGAGGGCGAACTGGAAGTTGGCGCGCGACTCGTCGCCGATCCCGGCATCGAGCTGTGCCTGCATCGCCGCGACCTCGTCGTCCGCGAAGCGGAAGGTCTTCAGGTTGGCGAGGCTCCAGTACGCCTCGCCATGACCCGGGTTGTGCCGGATGCACTCGCGGTAGGACGCGATCGCCTCGTCCTGGCGGCCGATCGTCTTCAGGACGTGGCCCCGGCCAGCCAGCGCGCCGGGGTGCGTGGCGTCGGCGGCGGTCGCCTCGCCGAAGTACTCCAGTGCCTCGTCGTGCCGGCCCGCCATTGCCCGCGCCGTCCCCGAGGCCGTGTAGCCGCCCGCCTTGCCGGGTTCGAGCCGGATCGCCCGGTCGTAGGCCTTCAGCGCGGCCTCGATGTCGTCCTGTTCCTGGTGCGCCAGGCCGAGATCCATCCAGCCCTGGTAGAAGTCCGGCGCGATGTCGAGTGCCTTCTCGAGCAGCACCTCGGCGTCGCCCCACTGCTTCGCGCGCATCGCGATGCCGGCGAGCAGGCGCAAGGCGTCGACGTTCTCGGGATCGCGCAGCAGGACGTCACGATAGATGCGTTCGGCCTCGCGCAGGTTGCCCATCCGCTGCAGGCGCATGCCCCGCACCAGGTCTTCGCGATGGGGCGTGAGCTTGAACGACTCTTCGAATTGCCGCGTCGCGTCGTCGTCGCGGTCGAGCGCCGTCAGGACCTGCGCCTGCTTCATGTGGATCGACGCGCTGCCGGGTTCGAGGGCCTCGGCGCGCTTGAGCGATTCGAGCGCCTCGAGCAGCTTGCCCTGCATGATCAGCGCTTCGGCAAGACCTTCGTGCGCACGCGAGAAATCGCTGAACAGTTGCACCGCCCGGGTCAACGGGTGCTCCGCGTCCCTGGGACGGTCCTGCTTGATCAGCGACGCGCCGAGCAGGCACAGCAGGTTCGCATCGCGCGGAAACGCATTGAGTGCGTGCCGGCAGATCTTCTCGGCCATCGGGAAATCCCCTGCGCGCAGGAACATCGACGCGCGTTCGAAGGACGCCTTCGGGGAATCGAATTCGTTTTCCTGCACGCTCAAGTGAGCCTTTCCAGCCGGCTGCGGACGTAGTCGCGGATATCGAGGCTCAGGTCTTCCATCGGCGCATAGTAGCCCGTCTGAAACGCCGTCGAGCCCATCCCGCGCTGCACGCTCTCGCAGATCGCCCAGTCCTGGCGGTTGACCAGGTCCCAGAATTCCACCGCATCCGAGGCGTCGAAGTCGGCGCGCGCCATCTCGTCGGGATGGAACAGGAACTCGCAGACGATGTCCGTGATACCGGCCGCTCGCGGCCACAAGGTGAACGACGCGGCATGGTCCATCGACAGGCTGAGCAGCAGGTTGGGATAGATCAGCTCGCCCTTGTGGCGGACCTTCTCCTCCTCGTCGAGGCCCGGGAAGGCTGCGCGCCGGGTCGTGCCCGTCATCGTGAAGGTGTTCGTTCCCTCGCGCTGCGGGATACCTTCGTCCCAGGCGAGCCCGCCGCCGCCCTTGCGGAACGCCGGCACGATCCTGCACAGCTCCGGGTGTACCCCGCCGCAGTGATAACACTCGTTGTAGTTCTCGAGGATCACCTTCCAGTTGGCGCGAACGCGATAGTCGATGCGATGGCCGATGCGCAGTGCGCTGAGGGGATAGCGCCGGATGCGTTGCGGGATCGGACCGAGCATCTCCGCGAGGCGCTGGGTACCGGCAGCAATGCGCACGAATACGTAGCCTCCCCAGGCATCGACCTCTGCGGCATGCAGGCCGAGACAAGCTTTGTCGACGTCGAAATGCGGCGTGGCGTACAGCTCGCCGTTCAGCCGATACGTCCAGCTGTGGTACGGACAGCGAATGCCGGCCGCGAAGCGGCCGCTGTGCGGCCCTTCCAGCGGGACCAGCTCCGCGCCACGGTGCCGGCACACGTTGTGGAATCCCCGCAATATCGCATCGTCGCCGCGGACCAGCAGGATCTGCTCGCCGGCGATGTCGGCGAGCCGGTAGTCGCCCTTCTCGTCGAGGCCCTCGAGCCGGCCCGCGCAAAACCATTCGGCGTGGAAGATTGCACGCCGCTCGAGCGCGAACCGGTCCTCGTCGAGATAGTCCGCTCGCGGCAAGGTTTCCTCGAGATTGACGGGATTGGATGCCATGCTGCCTCTATTGCCGCGCGCTCGCGCGCCGGTGTTGGAGTTCCAGTATTCTTGCCCATTCAACCCTCACGGACGGTCGTATGCAATACGATGTCATCGTCGTCGGCGCCGGCCACAACGGCCTGACCGCAGCCGCCTACCTCGCCATGGCCGGGCGCCGCGTACTCGTCCTCGAGCGGCGCGACGTCGTCGGCGGCTGTGCCGTCACCGAGGAAGTCGACCCGGAGCTCGCGCCCGGCTGCCGCGTGTCCACCGCCTCCTATATCGCGAGCATGTTGCGGCCGACCATCATCCGCGACCTGAAACTCGCCGACTACGGCCTGCAGATGGTGGCCTGCGAGCCGGGGGTGCAGGCGGCCTTCGAGGACGGCGACGTCGTGGCCTGGTGGTCGGACCCGTCAAAGCTTCGGGCCGAACTCGAACGCATCGCGCCCCGCGACGTCGACGCGTTCATCGCCGCGGAATCCGAACTCAAGCGCCTCGCCGCTTACCTGCAGCCGTTCTTCCTCGAATCGCCGCCTGACTTCGGCGCGGCCGGGTTCGCGAAGTGGCGCGAACTCTGGCGCGTGTACCGGCGTTTCCGCGGGATCTCGGGGGCCGAGATCGGCGCGCTGACACGGTTCCTCACGGGGTCGCTGGGCGACTACCTCGACGGGCACTTCGAATCGGACAAGCTGAAGCGGCTCGTGCTCTCCAACAGCCTGTACGGCAAGCACGGCGGACCGTACCAGGCCGGCACCGCGATGGGCCTGCTGTTCCACCTGCTGTCCGGCGGCGATGCCGGCCAGCAGGCATGGCAGGGCCACGTGATCGGCGGCATGGGGGCGATTACGCAGGCGCTGCGCGGCGCCTGCGAAGACCTCGGCGTCACGATCGAGACCGGTGAACCGGTGCGCCGGATCGAGATCGCGAACGGCCGCGTCGCCGGCGTGACGCTGGAGTCCGGGCGTTCGATCGATGCGCGCCTCGTCGTCTCCAACGCGGACCCGAAGCGCACGTTCCTGTCGCTCGTCGACGCCGCGGCGCTCGACGCGGAGTTCCGCCGCGACGTCGCGAACATCCGCATGAACGGTCCCGCCGGCAAGGTGAACTTCGTGTTGTCCGAGGAGCCGCGCGTCACCGGCATGCCCGCCGACCGGAGACCGGCCGAGCGTTCGCTGTTCACGCTGATCCCGACGCTCGCCGAGGCGGAAGACAATTACAACGCGTCGCGGCGCGGCGAGTTACCCGAGCGACTCTGGGTGGACTGCGTGCTGGCCTCGAACGTCGACGATACGCTCGCACCGCCCGGACGGCACATGCTGACCTGCTTCGTGCAGTACCTGCCGTACCGCCTGCGGGCGGGAAGCTGGGACGAGCAGCGCGAAGACCTGGGCGATGCGGTCACCGAACTCATCGGCCTTTACGCGCCGAACGTGCCCGGGTCGATCATCGCGCGGCGCGTGTTCACGCCGGCGGACCTCGAATCGGTCTTCGGCATCACCGAGGGCAACATCTTCCACGGCGACATCTCGTTGCCGCAGATGTTTTTCATGCGGCCGCTGCCCGGCTGGGCGAGCTACCGGACACCGGTCGAGGGCCTGTTCCTGTGCGGCGCCGGCACGCATCCGGGCGGCGGCGTGACCGGCGCGCCGGGCTACAACGCCGCACACGCGATCCTCAAATCAGCGGGCTGAATACGAACAGCTGTCCGGCAGCGGCTGCGGCAGATTCCAGCGCGGGTGCGCGGGATCGATGAAGTCGTCGGCGCGGATGTGCCCGCCGTGCGCACGGAACCAGTCGACGAGCAGGTTGCGGACCTGCGGGCCGTCGGTCGGCGGCGGGTAGCCTCCCTCGGGGATCACGGGGGTAAGGACGTTGTCGCCGCCGAGGACCAGGAAATCGTTGACGGCGACTTTCAGGGTGTCACCGTCGCCGATGACCTGTCCGTCGTCGCGCAGCATCCGCACGTGCATGGCGCCGCCGTCGCAATCGACGAAGACCCGCATGCCCGAGAAGCCGGCCCAGCGATCGGGCTTTTGCGCCTGCGTCGCGATGATGCGGCGCAGGTCTTTGCCCGACATGTCGAGCACGACGAGCCGGTTGTCGAACGGGAACATCCGGAACACGCTGCCGAAAGTCAGCTCGCCCTTGGGCAGGCCCGCCCGGATGCCGCCGTGCACATTATGGATCGCGACGTCGGCGCCGCTCTCTTCGCGGACGGCATCGGTCATCAGGTTGCCGAGCGGCGTATTCAGGTCCCGCTCGCCGAGCGTGATCGGCGTGTCGAGCACGATGCCGAGCGGCTCCGATTTCTTGGCGGCGGCGCGTTCGCTCGCTCGCCGCGCGATCGCCACCACCGCCGGCACGGGCTCGAGCTTCTCGCCCGCGTATCGGCCGTCCTTGTCCGGACAATCCGGAACCGGCGGATCGAGCAAGCCGCAGAGGCGTTGCGGCGGGAAGATGTGTCGTTTGACGATCGTGTGTTGCGCGAGGTCGTAGGTGAAGTCCACGCGGTCGAATGCGTAGGTGTTGGAATAGCTCGACGCGATCGCGATGCCGTTGACGATGTGCGCGATACCCTGGTGCTGATGCCCCGCCACGATGAGATCCACGAGGCCGGGCTCGAGACCCTCGGCGACCTGCATGATCTCCGCGGACATGTCGCAGGACGACAGGTCGTGCGGATCGTCGAAGGCCGTGCAGCGGCCGCCGGCATGCGCCATCACGACCACGATGTCGGCGCCCGCTTCCCGCAGCCGCTTCGCCTGCCCGGTGATCGCAGGCACCAGCGGCGCGACACGCAGGCCGACGGTGTTCGGCGCGATCGTGGTAACCAGCGCTTCTTCCGTCATCACGCCGATGAGCCCGAATCGCACGCCGTCGACGTCGACGATGGTCGACGGGCTGACGTTCTGCCAGGCGACCGGGCGGCCGGTCGCCTCGTCGATCAGGTTCGCCGCCACCACCGGGAAGTGCAGTGCCGCGAGATTGCGGCGCAATGCGCCCTGCGGGTCGTCGCCCGGCGCCTCGGGGATGAATTTCGGTCCGACCGGCCCGAAGTCGAATTCGTGATTGCCGATCGTCGCCGCGTCGAAGCCGATCGCGTTGTACGCCGCGACGACGTCCGCGCCTTCGGTGAGATTCGAATCGAGCGTGCCCTGCCACATGTCGCCGGCGTCCACGAGCAGCACGGCGCCGTCGTGTTCGCGCGCCTCGCGCAAGGCCGTGACGTAGCCGGACAGGCCGACCAGACCGCCGTGGTTGTCTCGCGACGACAGCTCGCCGTGCACGTCGTTCGTGCCCATTACCGAGATGGTCACGGTTTCATCGCTTGTTGTCCCCGGACCAGTCGCACAAGCGACGAGTACGAGGGAGAGGCTGGCCAGGGCCAGCCCGTTTCGCAGGTAGGAGCGCATGAGGCCAAGCGTACCCGAACCGGCAACGGCGGTCCCGAACAGCGTCTGTAGGAGCGGCTTCAGCCGCGATCTGTATGACCGGAACTGCGGCGAATGCGGATTGCCGGC
>JBAUVS010000081.1:0-3329 GCA_049583345.1 Woeseiaceae bacterium | reverse complement strand
GGCCCGCCGTTGGTGCGCGTGCCTGCCGTTCCCGGCGGCGCGGCGAGCGTGCGCGCGAGGTTCGCGAAGTAGGGACTGTCGGTCGACGCGATCTTGAACAGCCCCGTGCTGCCGAGTTCCTGCTCGTCGTAGAATACGCCGGCCGTCACGCGCCACCGATTGTCCTCGGGTGTGTTGATCCGGAACTCGTGCGTAGTCCGCGTGTTCTCGCTGTCTTCCTTGTAGAACTTGGACGGATCGAAGCACTGGTCATAGGTCCCGTTGCCCGGGTAGCAGACGTAGTACGCGGAGAACAGGCCGCCGTTGGTATAGAAGGTGTAGTCGATCGTCGAGTCGACCTGCCGATCGAGATAACCGCCCGTGTAGACGATGTCGAGCATCGCGAGACGGCCCTTCAGGGTCCAGGTCGTCAGCCCGAAGTCGTCGGAGTTCTTGTCGGGCGCGAATCGATTCACCGAGCTGTGCCCGCCGAGGTTCGGGTCGTAGGCCCACACGCCCTCGGTATCGAGCGATTGCTGGGTGTGCTGGACGAGCAGGCTCCAGTCCTCGTTGAACAGCCAGGACAGGCCCAGCCGGGCGCCGGCGTAGGTCGCGTCATTGAAGTTGTCTTCCACGAGCTGGTCGTTGCGCGGTACCGGGATCGTCATGTTGGCCGGATCCGGCAGCGGGCCGCCCGAGATCCGGTCGATGACGATCGTGCTGCCGTTCCAGCCGCCGTTCGCCGGGTCATTGAGCTTGTTATCGATCCAGCCGCCCCGCGAGTCGTTGTAGGCCGTAAGCCGGGCGGCGAACCTGTCGCTGAACGGCACATTCAGGTAAGCCTGCAACGAATTGCTCATATCGCCGCCCGCCGTCTGCGAGACGCTGGCGTCGAACCCTGCCGAGAATCCGGAATGATCGGGCTTGTTGGTGATCAGGCGAACCGTGCCGGCCTGCGAACTCGCGCCGAACAGGGTGCCCTGCGGTCCGGGCAGGACCTCGACACGCTTGAGGTCGGCGGCATAGACGTCGAGATTTCGCCCCTGCATCGCGACGGGCTGCTCGTCCAGGTACAGCGCGACCGACGGCTGCAATCCCTGCACCGACGACAGCGTGATGATGGTCTGCGACGTCGCCGCACCGCGAATGAAGATCTCGTTCTGCCCCGGGCCGGTGCCCTGGCTGACGACGTTGGGCAGGTACTGGATATAGTCGTCGAAGCTCCCGATCCGGAGGTCCTGCAGATCCTTGCCCTCCAGCGTCGACATGGCGACGGGCACGTTCTGCATCGATTCCTCGCGTTTGGTCGCCGTCACGACGACCTCCTCGATCACACCCTTGCTGCGGGTACTTTGAGCGTGTGCGACAGGCGCACTGATGGCGATGGCGACCGCGACGGCGACCCCGCACGGCCGCGGTGTGGGCAATGATTCGGACATGTTTTCCCCGCTTCGACTTGGCGTTCTGCTACCGCGCATAGCTTAGATTACTTGGCCTGCTATGTACAATTGTCGACGACGGCAAACAGATTCTGTACCGAATACATGCAAAATTTCAGATAATTTATTGATAACTAAATAATAAATTTGCGTCCCGGAAGACCGGAAACGGTATTTTTCGGATAGCTCGCTCACTATATATACTACGCCGGCTAAGTAACTGGATCGCAAGGCGGAACCCCGGATTTCCCGGCCGCAAAACCTGCCACCTGCCTGCATCGTGTCTGACGGCAGCCGGACTCGCGCGGTGTATGCTACGGAAGGGCCCGATGCGGGCATGTCCGTGACGAGTTTGGAGATGAGCGAGGACCTTGCCCGTTATCAACGCCAGATGCTGCTGCCTGGCTTCGGAGAGGACGGACAGCGCCGGTTGCTCGGCGCGACGGCGCTCGTCCTCGGTTGCGGCGCGCTCGGCACCGTCGCCGCCGACATGCTGGCGCGCGCCGGTGTCGGCCATCTCGTCATCGTCGACCGCGATATCATCGAGCCGAGCAACCTGCAGCGCCAGGTGTTGTTCGATGAACGGGACGTCGCCGAAGGGATTCCCAAGGCACAGGCGGCGAAACGCAAGATCGCGACGATCAATTCCGGCGTCCGGGTAACGGCGATCGTCGACGACGTCAATCACGGCAACATCGATCGCCATGCGCAAGGCGTCGACGTCATCGTCGACGGGCTCGACAACATCGAGACCCGCTATCTCGCCAACGACCTGGCAGTGAAGACGGGCCTGCCGTACGTCTACGGCGCCGCCGTCGGGACGACCGGCATGGCCTTTGCCGTGCTGCCGCATACCGAAGACGGTAGCGCTGCCTGGGAACAGGCAGCGGGCGGCAGCCTGGCGACGCCGTGTTTCCGCTGCCTGTTCGAGGACGCACCGGCGCCGGGGACGACGGCCACCTGTGACACCGTCGGCGTCATCGCCGCCGCCGTCGGGATCGTCGCGAGTTTCCAGGCGGCCGAGGTGCTGAAGATCCTGACCGGCAACTTCGACCGCGTCAGCCGCACGCTGCTCAACGTCGACTTGTGGACGAACGATTTCCTGCAACTCAAGGTGGCCAGGGCATGGCAGGATGGCGATTGTCCCTGCTGCAAGCACCGCCGTTTCGATTACCTCGACGGCAAGGCGGGTTCGAGTGCCGCCGCCTTGTGCGGCCGCAATGCCGTTCAGCTCCGCCATCGCCAGCACGCCGACGGCGTCGACCTCCCGGCCGTCGCGGCACGCCTTGCGGCGCACGGCGACGTCTCCGTCAACGAATTCATGCTGCAGGCACGGCTCAGCGACAATGCGACAGACTACGAGATCACGCTGTTCCCGGACGGGCGCGCGATCGTCAAGGGCACGGACGAGCCCGCCGTGGCGCGCGGTATCTATGCCAGGTACGTGGGCGGCTGAGCGGGCCGGCCCGGCCGAACCAAATGACCCAAAATTCTATGAATTCCGATGCGCCCTGTACGACAATAGCCAGGGAAACTCTGATCAATTCGTCATTGCGAGGAGCGAAGCGACGCGGCAATCCACGGGTCGTTGATTTCAAACACTGGATTGCTTCGCTTCGCTCGCAATGACGAATCGCTTTCCAATTGATCAGGGTTTCCCTGAGCAAAGAAACTCAGGATCCGCAGGATTCACACAGGGAGACGCATCGTGACCGCCATCCGCATCCTCGTCGGCACCCGCAAGGGCGCCTTCATCCTCACCTCCGACGGCAAGCGCAAGAAGTGGTCCGTCGAAGGACCGCATTTCGCCGGCTGGGAGATCTATCATCTGAAGGGCTCGCCGGCGGACCCCGACCGCATCTTCGCCTCCCAGACCTCGAGCTGGTTCGGGCAGATCATTCAGCGCTCCGA
>JBAUVS010000080.1:0-7642 GCA_049583345.1 Woeseiaceae bacterium | reverse complement strand
GCGTGGCCTCGAGGGCAGTACGGCTCGAGGAGACCGCCTGCTTCAACGCATCGACGCGGCTCAGCTCGGAAAGAACGCCGAGGTAGGCGTCGCGCGTCTGGCGCTCCGTTTCGCGCGTCACGCGCTGCAGCTGTTCGCGCGCCGCGCGGTGCAGATAGACGGCTTCGCGTACCCGGGACGACGTGTAGCCTCCGGAAAACAGCGGCAGCGTGACCTGGATGCCGACCATGTCGGAGTCGAAATTCCGGTTCGAATCCAGGAAACCGGCCCCGGTGTCCTGCTTGCCCTGGAGGTCCGAGTTGCCGGTCGAGGCGACCAGGTCGACCGTCGGGTAGTGCCCGGTGCGGCGATACGAAATCTCGTCGCGGGCGAGTTCCTCGTCGAGGCGGCTCGAGACGAGGGCAAGGTTCTGGCTCAGTGCCAGGTCTACCCATTCCTTCTCATTGCGTTCCGGAGATTTCATCGGAAACTCGTCCGTCGGCGCCGACAGTTCGCCGACGTACTCGCCGGTGATTTCGCGCATTTGTTCGCGCGCCGTGGCCAGCTCCCGTTTGGCCTGGATCTCGTCCGCGACGGCCTGGTCGTGGGCGGCCTGCGATTCCTGGACGTCGGTGATCGCGATCAGGCCCACCTCGTAGCGTTGCTTGGCCTGTTCGAGCTGGCGGGCGATCGCCTGCCGGTTCTTGTGGGTCGAGGTCAGCGTGTCTTCCGCGGCGAGCACGGCAAAGTAGGTGTTGGCGACCCGGATAATCAGATCCTGTTGCGCGGCTTCCCTGTCTGCCTCGGCTTTGGCCACGGTCTTGTCCGCGCGATGCAGATTGACGATCTGGTCCCAGCGGAACAGGGTCTGCCGCAACGCGACCTGCCAGCTCTTGGTGGTATCCCTGGTCTCGGATTGAAACGGGATCGGCAGGACTTCGAAGTTGCCGGATCCGGCCGGGACCTCCACGTACTGGTTGATTGTCCCGGAGCCGCTGGAGTTGTTTTTGCTCCAATCGCCGCTGGCATCGATCTGCGGCAGCATCACCCCCCGCGCCTGCGGCTCGGCCTCGAGCGCCGCCAGCCTGCGCGCCTCCGCTTCGTGGATCAGCGGGTCGGACTGCAGTGCCTGCTGGTACACCTCGAGCAGCGACGCGGCTTGTCCCGCAGCGGGCACTGTCATGATGGCGAGTACGATGGTCAGGCACTTGAAATTACTGAGTTTTCTCATTGTCACGAATCCCGCAGAATAGGTCGCCGCCAGGTGCAGCGAAGGTGTTATAGTCAACTATATCACTAAACCAGTCAAGCCTGGAAGTGAACGCGATTGCTCCGGTCCCCTCATATTCCGACGCACGGCGTCTCCCGAAGTTCGTTCTCCCCGGACCGCGAGCCTGGCACGGGCTTATGAAAGCTTAGATGCAGCAACCGCGCATGTGGTTTCGATTCAAAACAGAAACCCGGGCGGCGCGGCCCCGTGCACGAGCGGCGTCAGACAGGTTTCGAACAGACTCTCCGTGCGCCAGTCCTCGCCCGGACCCCGGCGGATCCGGCGGGCCTCCATCACGGGCGCGTCGCCAACGACGATGAACAGCCGACCGTCGGGCCGCAGGGCTTCGACGAAGCGCGGATCGAAATGCTGGATGGAACCGGTAACCGCGATGGCATCGAAGCGCCCGTCCGGCAACTCGCGCATCGCATCCATGACGAACAACTCGACGTTGCCGGTGCCGGCGTCCTCGAACCTGAGCCGCGCACCCTCGACGAACTCTTCGACGATGTCGATGCTCGTAACCGAAGCGGCAAGCCTGGCGAGACAGGCACAGAGAAAGCCGGTCCCCGTCCCGACTTCCAGGACCCTGTCCGTGGGGCGCAGCTCGAGGGACTGCAGGAGCCGCCCCTCGATCGTCGGTGTCAGCATCGACTGGCCGTGGCCGATCGGGATCTCGGTATCGGCGAATGCAAGCAATTCGTATGCGGGCGGGACGAAGCGCTCGCGCGGTACGGCTCTGAAGACGTCCAGAATGGCGGTGTCGAATACTTCCCAGGCCCGGACCTGCTGCTCGACCATTTGTTCCCGGGCATAATCCGTGTTCATCCCGCCGTTACCTGTAACCGTTTCAAATTCGGGTGAAAAGACTTTCCGACCCGCCGCGCGACGGCGGCCGGCCAAATCGCGTACGGACGGATACGGAATTATGGTGAATAGCCGCGGTCCGTCGAGGCGGCTGGGATATGCTTGACAAGCACGGCCTATGCGCCTCTCCCGACACTCGACTCTCCCAAGATGGAGATGCATATCGAGCGGCCAATAATAACAAATGATCTCGACACGGCATCCGAATAAATGGTTAAGAGCGGGAAGTCCGGTGCTCGCCAGAGCATACCGTGTGGCGGATATTGGGGGCTGAATGTCGCTGCTCAGCATCATCGCAGTACTTGCAGGCCTGCTGGTACTGGCAGTCGCCGCGGGCCTCGCTCTGTGGCGGGGCAGGCGGCGGGCGTCGCGGCGCCTGGCGGAGCTGAACGAGGAGTTGCTGGAGGTATCGAAGGATGCTTCGGTCGGCCGCCGGCTGATGGTGCCGGACGAGCCCGACGCCGCCCGCCTGGTGGGGACCATCAACCGGCTCTTCGACGCGCTCGACGAGCGCGAGGAGAAGATCCGCGGCCGCGACCGGCTCTTTACCGACTTTGCGAAGACCCTCCCCGAGATCGTCATCGTCCATGACGAGAAGATACTGTTCGCGAATGATGCCACGGCGGGCCTGATCGGCCTCGATCCCTCGCAACTCGCCGGACGGGAGGTCGTTGATCTCGTCAAGCCCGCGTATCGCGCACTGTTCCGCAACACGATGGCCAGGCGCATCGCCGGGGAGGACGCTCCGCAGCGGCTGGAGATACAGCTGATCAATGGCGACGAGGCGGGCCTGTGGGTCGAGGCGCAGAGTTCCGTCATCGAGTTTCACGGCAGCCCGGCGATCCTGACGATTGCCCGCGACGTCAGTCACCGCAAGAGCCTCGAGGTGTCGCTGAGCCGCAGCAAGCGCCAGGCCCAATATACGCTGGAATCGATCGCCGAAGGCGTGATCACGACGGACAACGACGGGCGTATCGATTACATGAATGTTTCGGCGGAGTCCCTGACCGGGACCAACCGCGACGACGCCGCGGGCCACAAGGTAGCGGAATTGTTCAGCCTGGTCGACGATGCGGACCGGCGTCCGCTCGGCGACCCGGTGGAACGCTGTCTCGCGACCCGCCGGCGCGTCAACATGGGACGCCATGCCGTCATGGTCACCGCGAGCGGTGAGCACGAGCACTCGGTCGAGATCTCGGCATCTCCGATTCGCGGGCCGGGCAACAGCATCTCCGGCACTGTCGTCGTATTTCACGATGTCGGGGAGATCCGCGGGCTCGCGCGGCAGATGAGTTACCAGGCGACGCACGATCCGTTGACGGGTCTGATCAACCGGCGCGAGTTCGAACGACGGCTGGACGAGGCGATGGATGCGGCGCACGCCGAAGAAGCCGTCCACATGCTGTTCTATATGGACCTGGACCGCTTCAAGGTGGTCAACGACAGCTGCGGCCATCTGGCCGGCGACAACATGCTCCGGGAGGTATCGGCGCTGATCAAGGACCAGGTCCGCGATTCCGATTTCGTCGGACGCCTCGGCGGCGACGAGTTCGGGGCGCTCCTGATCGGTTGCCCGATCGACAAGGCGCGGCAGATCGCGACGGATATCTGCAACGCCGTCGGCGATTATCGCTTCGTCTGGAAGGACAAGATCTTCAACATCGGCATATCGATCGGCCTCGTCGAGGTCAGTCACATCAGCGGATCCCTGCAGGATGTTATGAGCGCGGCGGATTCGGCCTGCTATGTCGCCAAGCAGCAGGGCCGCGGGAAAGTGCACGTCTACTCGGCGCGCGACGAGGCGATCGCGAGAGAGCGGGGCGACGTCCAGTGGTTGCGCGCCCTCCAGACGGCCCTGCACGAAGGGAGTTTCGAGCTCGCGGTGCAGCCGATCATCGCGATGCGCGGCGGTGTCGAATCGGGGCCGGCCGTCGAGGTGCTGGTCCGGCTCCGCGACGGACGTGGCCGCAACGCGCACACCGCGGAGTTCCTCAAACCCGCGGAACGCTATCAGCTGATGCCGCAGATCGATCGCTGGGTGGTCAACGCGGCGCTGCTCGCGCTGTCCGGAGGGGAGATCAAACTGCCCGTCGGTCGCAGTTGCGCGATCAACCTGTCCGGGCAGACGCTCGGCGACGAAGCGTTCCTCGGGTTCGTGGTCGAGTCGCTCGATGGCACCGGGGTCTCACCGTCGTCGATCTGCTTCGAGATGACCGAGAATGCCATACTCGCGAACGTCAAGCATGCGCAACGCTTCATCGAGGTGCTGCACGGCATCGGTTGCGAATTCTCGCTGGATGACTTCGGCAGCGGCCTCGGCTCGTTCTCGAGCCTGAAGCACCTGCCGATCGACTACCTCAAGATCGACGGTACGTATACGCGCAACCTGCAGTCGGACGAGGTGAACCAGGAGATGGTAGTCGCGATGATCAAGCTCGCCCGAACGATGCAATTTCGTATCGTCGCCGAGCAGGTGGAGCACCAGGAAGACTTCGACTGGCTGCGCGACGTCGGCGTCGACTTCGCCCAGGGCCGCTTCATCGAGGCGCCCGTCACCCTCGGCCACACCTCGACCGGCACTTTCCGCACGCTGACACCGTAGGCCGTGTCACACGACGCCCCTTCGGAATCCGACGGTACGGTCAGATCAGCGGGACGATCAGCAGCGCGACGATGTTGATGATCTTGATCAGCGGGTTGATCGCCGGGCCGGCCGTGTCCTTGTACGGGTCGCCGACCGTGTCGCCGGTCACCGCGGCCTTGTGGGCATCGGAGCCCTTGCCGCCGTAATTGCCGTCCTCGATGTATTTCTTGGCGTTGTCCCAGGCCCCGCCGCCGGCGGTCATCGAGATCGCGACGAACAGGCCCGTGATGATCGTGCCGAGCAGTACCCCGCCCAGCGCTTCTACACCCAGCGTGAAGCCGACGATGATGGGCACCGCGATCGGCAGCAGCGACGGCAGGATCATTTCCTTGATCGCGGCCTTCGTCAGCAGGTCGACGGCGCGCCCGTAGTCGGGCTTGCCGGTGCCTTCCATGATGCCGGGTATCTCGCGGAACTGGCGGCGTACCTCGTTGACGACCGCACCGGCCGCACGGCCGACGGCTTCCATCGCCAGCGCGCCGAACAGGTATGGCACGAGTCCGCCGATAAACAGGCCGATGATGACCCGGTAGTCGTTCAGCAGGAACGTGATGTTGCGGCCTTCGTTGATCAGCGCGTTGTTGTAGTCGGCGAACAGAACGAGTGCGGCGAGGCCGGCCGAGCCGATGGCATAGCCCTTGGTCACGGCCTTGGTGGTGTTGCCCACGGCGTCCAGCTGGTCGGTGATGGTGCGGACTTCGGGCGGCAGTTCGGCCATCTCGGCGATGCCGCCGGCATTGTCGGTGATGGGGCCGAACGCATCGAGCGCCACCACGACACCCGTCATCGACAGCATCGTGGTCGCGGCGATCGCGATATTGTAGAGGCCGCCGGTCGCATCCGGCGCGAGCTGGAACGCACCCCAGATGCTGAGGCACACGGCGAGCACGGGCAGCGCCGTCGCCTTCATCGAGATACCGAGGCCCGCGATGATGTTCGTGGCGTCTCCGGTCAGCGAGGCCCGCGCGATGGTCTGCACGGGCTTGAAGTCCGTGCCGGTGTAGTACTCGGTAATCACGACCATCGCCGCGGTCAGGGCGAGGCCGATCAGCGCCGAGTAGTAGACGTGCATCGTGTTGCCGCCGCCCAGCATCGAGTTCGTAATGGGATAGAAGGCGATCGCGGCAAGCACGCCGGCGACGATCATGCCGCGGTAAAGCGCGCCCATGATCTTGCCCCCCTTCGAGGTCTTGACGAAGAAGGTGCCGATAATCGACGCGACGATCGAGACGGCGCCGAGGACCAGGGGATAGATCACCGCCTGCGCACCGTAGGTCGACGCAACGAGGCTGCCGAGCAGCATCGTCGCGACGATCGTGACCGCGTAAGTCTCGAACAGGTCGGCGGCCATGCCGGCGCAGTCGCCGACGTTGTCGCCCACGTTATCGGCAATGACGCCGGGGTTGCGAGGGTCGTCTTCCGGGATGCCGGCCTCGATCTTGCCGACGAGGTCGGCGCCGACGTCGGCGCCCTTGGTGAAGATGCCGCCGCCGAGGCGCGCGAAGATCGAGATCAACGAGCCGCCGAAGGCGAGTCCCACCAGTGCGTGGACCGCGTGCTCGGATGCGTAGCCCATTCGCGTCAGGATCAGAAAGTAACCGGCGACGCCGAGAAGGCCCAGGCCGACGACGAGCAGGCCGGTGATCGCTCCGCCGCGGAACGCGATGTTGAGCGCCGGATTGACGCCGTGGCGAGCGGCTTCGGCGGTGCGCACGTTGGCGCGGACCGAGACATACATGCCGATATAGCCCGCCGAGCCGGAGAACACGGAACCGATGACGAAGCCGATGGCGGTGGCCCAGCCGAGCGGCGAGAATCCGAGCACCAGGGCCACGACGACGCCCACCATGCTGATCGTGAAGTACTGGCGATCCATATAGGCCTTGGCGCCTTCCTGGATGGCCGCGGCGATCTGCTGCATCCGCTCGTTGCCCGCGGACTGATTCAGAATCCACCGTGTCGAGAAAATACCGAACAGCACGGCGAGCGCGCCGGCACCGATCGAGAGCCACAGGGCCAACTCGTTGGTCATCTTGTTGTCTCCTGACGTGTACGCTTGGAGCAGTGAACACGACCGCCGGCGCCTTATTCGGCAGGCCGGCTGCGTTCGCTACGGAAATCCCCTGAAGATTGTTGTTACCGGCTGAGCCGGCCGCGCATCATACCACAAATTTCGTCTGTAACTTTGCCTTCACGGGCACGTTTTTGAGCGTGACGTATTTCGGCAAGCCATTGACATAAGGCGGATAATCCTCGCCCCGGATCAGGGGCGCGAGGTAGCGGCGGGCGCTCGCCGTGATGCCGAAACCGTCCTTCGTGATGTAGCGCTTCGGCAACATCTTTTCCTTGTTTGCCACCTTCGACAGCGGCGCCGACCCGATCTTCCAGCGGTACGGGTCGTCCGACGTGCGTCTGATCACCGGCATGACGGCCGTCTTGCCGGCGAGCGCGAACTGCACGGCCGCTTTGCCGACCGCATAGGCCTGGTCCACGTCCGTCTTCGATGCGATGTGGCGGGCCGAACGCTGCAGGTAGTCGGCGACGGCGTAGTGGTACTTGTAGCCGAGCTTGTCGCGCACCAGGTTCGCGACGACGGGCGCCACGCCGCCGAGCTGAGCATGACCGAAGGCGTCGCGGGTGCCGGCCTCGGCCAGGAAACGGCCGTCGGCATAGCTCGCGCCTTCGCTCACCACGATGACGCAGTACTCGAAGCGCTTTACGCTGTCTTCGACCCGGGCCAGGAAGGCCTCCTCGTCGAAGGGCACTTCCGGGAACAGGATGATGTGCGGCGCATCCTCCGGCTTCTCGCCGGCGAGTCCGGCCGCCGCGGCGATCCAGCCTGCATGGCGCCCCATGACCTCGAGGACGAAGACCTTGGTGGA
>JBAUVS010000079.1:0-13415 GCA_049583345.1 Woeseiaceae bacterium | reverse complement strand
CATCCACCGTGGTAAAACAGGATCTGTAGGAGCGGCTTCAGCCGCGATTGACGACTTGCAAAACGCCGAGGTAGCGGGCGATGCCGCGGGCGGCTTCGCGCCCCTCGAAGACGGCGGTGACGACGAGGTCCGAACCGCGCACCATGTCGCCGCCGGCGAAGACCTTCGGGTTTGTCGTCTGGAACGGATGCTCGCCGAGCGAGGCGACGCGCACGCGCCCGCTCGGCAGCGTGTCGATCGAGAACTCCTCGAACCAGGCCGGCGGATTCGGCCGGAAACCGAAGGCGATCACCACCGCGTCGGCGGACAGGGTCTCTTCGGTGCCGGGCACGGGTTCCGGACGCCGGCGTCCGTCGCGGTCCGGTTCGCCGAGTTGCGTCCTGATGACCCGTACGCCCGTCACGCCCGATTCGCCCAGTATCTCGAGCGGTTGCCAGTTGAACAGGAACTCCACGCCTTCTTCCTTGCTGTTCCGGACCTCGCGCCGTGAACCCGGCATGTTGCGCTCGTCGCGCCGGTACACGCAGCGCACACTGGCCGCGCCCTGGCGGATCGCCGTGCGGTTGCAGTCCATACCCGTATCGCCGCCGCCCAGGACGACGACGTCCCTGCCGGCGAGGTCCACGTACGGCACGGCTGGATCGTCGGTGCCGAGCTCGCGGTACACGTTGGCGACCAAATAGGGCAGCGCCTCATGGACGCCGGCGAGATCTTCGCCCGGGAAGCCGCCGCGCACGGAAGTGTACGCACCCATGCCGAGGAACACCGCGTCGTATTCGTCGAGCAGCGAATCGAAACTCCTGTGCTCGCCGATGCGGGTGCCGAGCACGAATTCGATTCCCATGCCTTCGAGCAGCCGGCGACGCGTCGTGACGACGTGCTTCTCGAGCTTGAACGGCGGGATCCCGTAGGTCAGCAGGCCGCCGATCTCGGGATACGCGTCGTAGACGACCGCGTGGATCCCGTTGCGGGCCAGCACGTCGGCGGCCGCGAGGCCGGCCGGACCGGCGCCGACGATCGCGACGGTCTTGCCCGTGTCGATGACCTGCGACATGTCCGGGCGCCAGCCGAGTTTCACCGCCTCGTCGGTGATGTATTTCTCGACGTTGCCGATCGAGACTGCGCCGATGCCGTCGTTCAGCGTGCAGGCGCCCTCGCAAAGCCGGTCCTGCGGGCAGATGCGGCCGCAAATCTCCGGCAGCGAATTCGTCTGGTGCGAGAGCTCGGCCGCCTCGAACAGCTTGCCCTGCTCAACGAGATCGAGCCAGTTCGGGATGTAGTTGTGCACCGGGCACTTCCACTCGCAATACGGATTGCCGCAGGACAGACAGCGGCCTGCCTGTGCACCCGCGCTGGCGCCGTCATACTGTCCGTAGATCTCGCCGAAATGCAGGATGCGGGTCTCGGCGGCCTCCTTGTCGGGATCGCGGCGCGGGATCTCCAGGAATTGCAGCGGATGCTTGGCCATCGTCAGGTCCGTCGCCCGCTGCCGCGGGCCGCAGCACGATTGCGGACGCTCATTATGCCGCCTGCCTGAGCGACTCGATCAGCGATCCCAGCTCCGCAGCCTTCGGCTTGACCAGCCAGAATTTCGGCAAGTAGGTCCGGTAGTCGTCGAGGATCGCCTGAGCCCATTCGCTTTCCGTGGCCTCGACGTGCAGCCTGACGAGCGACCGAAGGTGATGCAGGTGTGCCTCCATGCTCTCCGCCGAGATGCGATGGATGTCGATGAGTTCGTGGTTGTATCGATCGACGAAGTCGCGATCGATATCGAGTACGTAGGCGAAGCCGCCGGTCATGCCGGCACCGAAGTTCACGCCGGTGCGGCCGAGCACGACGATGACGCCGTCGGTCATGTACTCGCAACAGTGGTCGCCGCTGCCCTCGATCACGGCGGTGGCGCCCGAGTTCCGGACCGCGAAACGCTGGCCCGCCGTGCCGGCCGCGAACAATTGACCGCCGGTGGCGCCGTACAGGCAGGTGTTGCCGACGATCGCGGAGTCCCGCGAGCTGAAGCCCGCGTCCTCGGGCGGGCGGATGACGATGCGGCCACCGGCCATGCCCTTGCCGACGTAATCGTTCGCATCCCCGATCAGGGTCAGGTTCAGGCCCGAGACGTTCCAGGCGCCGAAACTCTGCCCGGCGGTGCCGCGCAGGAGGATGTCGATCGGCGCGTCACGCATGCCGTGGTTGCCGTGCCGGCGGGCGATCTCTCCGGCCAGGCGCGCGCCGATGCTGCGGTTGAAATTCCGGATCTCGAAACCGAACCGGCCGCCGGAACCCGATTCGATCGCCGGCAGCGCCGCGGCAAGCATCTCTTCGGCGAGCGGGCCGCTGTCGAAAGGCTCGTTGCGGGCTTCGATGCAGTATTGCGGGGTGTCCCTGGCCAGGCCCGCGTCCGACAGGATGGGGGCGAGGTCGAGCTTCGCCTGGCGCCTCGTGCAGCCCGCCTGCGCCTCCAGCAGGTCGACGCGGCCGATGATCTCTGCGAGGGAACGCACGCCGATCCCGGCCATCAGCCGGCGCGTCTCCTCGGCCACGAACCGGAAGAAATTGACGACCATCTCCGGGAGTCCGACGAAGTACTCGCTACGCAGGACGTTGTTCTGCGTCGCGACTCCGGTCGCGCAATTGTTCAGGTGGCAGACTCTGAGGTACTTGCAGCCCAGCGCCACCATCGGCGCCGTGCCGAAGCCGAAGCTCTCGGCGCCGAGCATCGCCGCCTTGATGACGTCGACGCCGGTCTTCAGGCCGCCGTCCGTCTGCAGGCGCACCTTGTGGCGCAAGTCGTTCCTGCGCAGGACCTGATGCGCCTCGGACAGGCCGAGCTCCCACGGGCTGCCCGCGTATTTGACCGAACTCAGCGGGCTCGCGCCGGTGCCGCCGTCATAACCGGAGATCGTGATCAGGTCCGCATAGGCCTTGACGACGCCGGCCGCGATCGTGCCGACGCCCGGCTCGGCCACGAGCTTGACCGAGACCAGCGCTTGCGGGTTGACCTGCTTCAGATCGAAGATGAGCTGTGCCAGGTCCTCGATCGAGTAGATGTCGTGATGCGGCGGCGGCGAGATCAGCCCGACACCGGGTTTGGCGTAGCGCAGCCGCGCGATCATGTCGTTGACCTTGTGGCCGGGCAGCTGGCCACCTTCGCCGGGCTTCGCGCCCTGGGCGATCTTGATCTGTATCACTTCGGCATTGATCAGGTACTCGGCGGTCACCCCGAAACGCCCGGACGCGACCTGCTTGATCTTCGAGCTGCGTTCCGTACCGTAACGCGCCGGATCCTCGCCGCCTTCGCCGGAGTTGGAGCGCGCGCCGATGCGATTCATCGCGATCGCCAGCGCCTCGTGCGCTTCCGGCGACAACGCCCCCAGTGACATGCCCGCACTGTCGAAGCGCCGCAGGATGTCCTCCACCGGCTCGACCTCGTCGAGCGGCACCGGATCGCCGGCCGGCCTGACGGTCATCAGGTCGCGCAAGGTTGCGACGGGGCGGTCGTTGACGAGTTTCGCGTATGCCTCGTAGCGTGCGAAATCGCCGGTACGCACGGCCGACTGCAGCGTCGCGACGACGTCCGGGTTGAAGCAGTGATATTCGCCGCCGTGCACGTACTTCAGCAGGCCGCCCTGGGTCACCGGCGTACGCGGCTCCCAGGCCGCCCGCGCCAGCAGGACCTGGTCCTCGCGCAGGTCTTCGAAATCGGCACCCTGGATTCGCGACGTCGTGCCGGCGAAGCACCGGTCGACAACTTCCGAATTCAGGCCGACGATCTCGAACAACTGCGCGCCGCGGTAACTCGAGATGGACGAGATCCCCATCTTCGACATGACCTTGAACAGTCCCTTGCGTATGCCGCGGCGGTAGCTGCGGCCGAGTTGCTGTTGCCGGTCGGCGTTGCCGCGCCGGCCGATGTCGTGCAGCGACTGGTACACGAGGTATGGATAGACGGCCGTCGCTCCGTAGCCGATAAGGCAGGCGAAATGGTGCGGATCGCGAGCCACGCCGGTCTCGACGATGATATTCGCCGCGCACCGCAGGCCGAGGCGGACCAGGTGATGGTGTACGGCGCCGGTCGCGAGCAACGCGTGCACCGGCAACTTGCCCGGCACCAGGTAGCGGTCGGAGAGCAGCAGGATCAACTTGCCGCCGCGGACGGCCTCTTCGGCCTCGCTGCAGATGGCGTCGAGCGCCTCGGGCAGCGAAAGGGTTTCGTCGATGTTGAGGTCGATGAAGCGATGGCTGTCTTCATACATGTCCTTCGACAGGAGCTGACGCAGCTTCATCTGTGACAGCACCGGCGAGTTCATGATGACGTGCTCGGCGTGTTCCGGCCCGATGTCGAACAGGTTCGACTCGCGCCCGATGTTCGTCTGCAGCGACATGACGATGCGCTCGCGCAGGCTGTCGATGGGCGGGTTCGTCACCTGCGCGAATTGCTGCCGGAAATAGTCGAACGGCGAGCGGACCTTCTGCGAGAGCACGGCCATGGGCGTGTCGTCGCCCATCGATCCCACCGCCTCCTGTTCGGCTCGCGCCAGCACCGCGACGACGTCGTTGAGTTCTTCGCGGCTCAGGTTGAACATTTTCTGGTACGTCGCGAGCGTCGCCGGATCCATCGGTTCTGCGGCGGTACGCGTATCGATCAGTTCCGACTCCAGGTAACGTACGCCCTGCTTCAGCCACTTCTTGTACGGGGCGCGGGTCTTCAGAATGTCGTGGACGTCGTCGTCCTCGAGCAGCACGCCGTTGACGAGGTCGACGGCCAGCATCTCGCCCGGCCCGAGGCGGCCCTTCTTGACGACGTCCTTCTCGTCGTAGTCGTGCACGCCGACCTCGGACGCGATCGTGATGTGCCGGTCCCGGGTGATGACATAGCGTGCGGGCCGCAAGCCGTTACGGTCCAGGCAACACACCGCGTAACGCCCGTCGGTCAGCACGATGCCGGCCGGTCCGTCCCAGGGCTCGAGCTGGCAATCGAAGAATTCGTAGAAGGCCCGGACGTCCGGATCGAAGTCCTCGGCGGCCTGCCAGGCCGGCGGCATCAGCAAGCGCATGCCCTGCAGCACGTCCATGCCGCCTGCGCGCAACACTTCGAGCATGTTGTCGAGACTCGAGGAATCCGAGCCCGTGAGCGAGACGATCGGGTCGAGGTCCGAGATGTCGTCGAGCTTGTCCGAGCGGAAGTTCTTCGCGCGCGCCTGCGCCCAGTTGCGGTTGCCCTGGATCGTGTTGATCTCGCCGTTGTGCGCCAGGAAGCGGAACGGCTGCGCGAGCCGCCATTGCGGCAAGGTATTCGTGGAAAAGCGCTGGTGGAAGACGCAGACCGACGACTCCAGCCGTGGATCCCTGAGGTCCGGGTAGAAGTCGGCGAGCACACCCGGCATGACCATGCCCTTGTAACTGACGGTCGCCGACGACAGGCTCGCGACGTAGGTCCGGGTCTCGTCCAGGCGTTTCTCGGCGCGCCGTCTCGCCAGGAAAAGACGCCGGTTGAAGCGTCCGCTCGGCATGCCGGCCGGCGCGTTGACGAACACCTGCTCGATGCGCGGCAGCGTCCGCAAGGCCTGTGCGCCGCAGACCGACGGATCGGTGGGCACCTCCCGCCAGCCGGCGACTTCGAGCCCGAAGTCCCCGATGGCCGCTTCGATGGTCGCGCGCGCCGCGCTTGCGTCCGCGGACTCCCGGCTCAGGAACACCGTACCCGCGGCGAAGCGATCGGCGAGGTCGAAGTCGCAGTCGTTGCCGATGGCCCGGAAAAAGGATTTCGGGAATTTGATCAGGAGCCCGCATCCGTCGCCCGTCTTGCCGTCCGCGGCGACGGCACCGCGGTGGGTCAGGCGGGTGAGCGCTGCGATCGCCGTGGCGACGACGCGGTGGCTGGGCAGATCGTCGAGACTCGCGATGAGACCGAAGCCGCAGCTGTCGCGCTCGAATGCCGGGTCGTACAGACCTTGTGCACCTGGTTCAGTCATAGACGCCCTGGGGATCGCGCGTCTGGCGCGCCCCGATCGCACTTCACATTGAGGTGGCGCCGGGAGCGCCGGGTTGGGCTGCAAGCAGAAAACCGGCGGAGCTGCCCGAGCAATTCAGTATATGATACGACCCGTCGGAGCCGCTACTGCAGTGCAACAAGCCGGCCGGATGTGACTGTTTTCGCGGTTTTTCGGGGTTTTTTCGCCCCGGATCGCCATCCGGCCGCTATGGTTACGCGCGTAACCATGCTTTCGGGCACGCTCAGCGGCCGTGCGCCGGGAGCCGTATTTCGCCCGTCTTCCTGTACGGCAGGGAATGCACGAGCGGGATGTCGACGCCGAAGTCGCCCTCGAGCGCATAGGGGATGTCGCGACCACCGCCGGAACGGACGATCTCCAGGATCCGCGGCGCCGTCTTCAGCAGGTCGAGTTCGACGCTGATCGCAAACGTGCCGTCGCCGAGCGCCGGCACGGTGAAACGACCCGCCGATTCGCCGCCGGCAAACGGCTGCCCGTCCAGTTCGACGCCATAACGTACGCGCGTCACCGGCAGCGGGAACGGGTTCGGATTGGTCACGTCGAACCCGAGCAGGAAACTCTGCCGCGAAAAGTTCAGCGAGGTCACCTCGACGTTGCGCAGGCTGACGCCGGGCGACTCCACGACGGGACCGGTTGCGCAGGAACCGAGCACGATGGCGAGCGCGGCGGCGCATCCCGCTCGCGCGAGGAGGTCCTGAAGCCGTCTCATCGTGGCACCTCGCCGAGCTCGCCCCAGCGCGCCGCGACCAGCTGCCAATCCCCGTCCTCGCGCGTCAGCTCCAGTTCGAGGCGCAAGGCTTGGGCGCGAAACCCGACGGAACCGCCCGTGCCCGCCGCGCCCACCTCGAGCGTCAACTCGGCCGCGGTCTCCCCGATAACCCGGATTTCGTCGACCTTCGTCAGCAGTGCGAGCCGGTCGTGGCGCAGGAAGTAGAAGCGCAACAGCTCGCCGATGTCGTCACGCCGGTTGCCGCGTCCATCGGCGTAGGCTGGCGAGATCATGTCGACAAGCGCCCCGCGATCCCGATCCTCGGCCGCCTCCAGTCCGCGGCGCACCCAGGCCTTCAGCTCTTCTTCGGGTCCCGGGTTGTTTCCGCTGCAGCCGAACAACAGGACGCACAAAACCGCGGCGGCGGCGCGCCGGCACACAAACCCTATGGGCACGGCTGTCATCTGCTAAAGTCTACTCAGAATCGGAGCCGCAAACGGCGCATCGCGCCCAAATCGTGACCTGGTTCGCATTATCGTCGCACTGTACGGGGCACCGTCGCGCGAGCAGGGTCACGACGCGGTCCCGGCACAACCCGGGAACCCCGTTATGTCAGTCAAACTGCTCAGCGAGACCACCGAACCAACCATCACCGACGAGGATATCGTTCGCATCGACGCGATCCTGTCGTTCTGGTTCAAGGAACAGCAACTGTCCGCACCCCAGGTGGACCACCGCATGGATATCTGGTTCGGCGAGGACGCGGTCTTCGATCACGAGATCAAGAAGGAATTCGCGGCCGACGTCGAGCAGGCGAGCGCCGGGGAACTCGACCACTGGGCGCACCAGCCGCGGGGACGGCTGGCGCTCATCCTCCTGCTCGATCAATTCCGGCGCAACATCTACCGCAACACGGCGGATGCCTTTGCGATGGACAAGGCGGCGCTCAAATTGTGTGTCGAAGGCGCCATGGCGAAAAAGGACAAGGGCCTCAGTCCGATCCAGCGCGTGTTCTTCTACATGCCCCTGCAGCACGCCGAGTCCCGCAAGATCCAGGCGAAGTCGATCGAGATCTACAAGCGTCTCGCCGAAGCCGTGTCGCCGACCTATCGCGAGACTTTCGAGACCATCGCGCAGTTCGCCGAACTGCATCACGACATCGTCGAGCAGTTCGGCCGCTTCCCGCATCGTAACCACCTGCTCGGCCGGCAGAACACGCAGGAAGAGGATCAGTACCTCGCGGGCGACAGCCCGGATTTCGGACAGGGAGGCTAGACGGCCGCCGCCCGCGACACGCGTGCGTAGCGCCATGTGAGCAGCAGCGCCGCGGTGCTCAGGCCGATGACGAAGCCGGTCCAGACGTAGTTCGGCGGGGCCTTGTAGGTCACTGCCGCGAGATAGGCCAGCGGGAACGCAATCACCCAGTAGGCGAAGATGTTGATGGCCATAGGTACGCGGGTGTCCTTGAAGCCCCTGAGCGCGCCAGCCGCACCGATCTGCACACCGTCCGCGACCTGGAAGATCGCGGCGATCAGCAACATGCCGATCGCGATCGCGGAGACCGACGCATCGTTCGTATAGATGCTGACGACCGCATCGCGGAACACCAGCAGAAACGCCGCCGAGCAACTCATGAACAGTCCGCAGATCAGGATACCGAGTCCGCCGATGAAGCGGGCATTACCGGTCTCGCCGGCGCCCAGGGCATGGCCGACCCGGATCGTCGTCGCGGAATTCAAAGCCAGCGGGATCATGAACATCGTCGCGGAGAAGTTGATCGCGATCTGATGCGCCGCGGCGATCGCCGCGCCGCGCGTACCCATCAGGATCGAAACCGCATTGAAAAGGCCGGCCTCGGCGGTGATCGTGATCGCGATCGGCAATCCCAGCCCGACGATCTCCCGGAACACGTCCAGGCGCAGCGTCGTGAAGCGCGCGAACAGATGCAGGCGGCGATAGCGCGGACTGACCGCCATGTAGGCGAGCAACATGGCCAGCACGACCCACATCGAGATCGCGCTCGCGAGACCGCAACCGATCACGCCGAGTGCCGGGGCACCGAAATGGCCGTACATCAACACGTAGTTCAAAAAAACGTTGCAGCCCAGCGCGCAGATCGACGTATACATGATGGGCTTCGTGTGTCCGATCCCTTCGGTAGTGAAGCGCAGCGCGAGGAACGCGAAGATGGCCGGGGCGCCGGGGACAATCGCCAGGACGTAGCCGACGGTCATGTCGCGGAATTCGGGATCGATGCCGATGGCGCCGAGCGCCGGCGCAACCCAGTATTGCGCCAGCACGATAAGCAGCATTCCGAAGCCGGCGCCGATGTAGATGCCGTGCCGTGTGTAGCGGCCGATCAGCCGGGAATCCCCGGCACCGAAGTGCCGCGCGGCGATCGGCGAAATCGCCATCAGTACGCCGAGGCAGAGCGTGAAGGTCAGGAACCAGACGCTGCCGCCGACCGCGACGGCCGCCAGCGATGCCGCACCGAGGCGTCCGGCCATGACGGCATCCGCGAACTGCATGCCCATTACCGCGAGATTGTTCACGATGAGCGGGCCGGCCACGCGTAGCAGCGCTGGGGTCTCGGCTCTCCAGTTTCCCGTCTTCCACATCCGGCTAATGTATCGCAGGCGATGAGGGAATACCCTCGCCCGGGGACTCGTGGTTCAGCCTGAACGGCGCAATGGTGTACAGTTGCCCCGGCCGGGGGGACATCACGTTTCGGAGGAAGGCATGCTGCATGATGGTCGATCAAACCGGGTGGTGGTCGTCGGTGGAACGCGAATCCCGTTCTGCCGTGCGTATTCGATCTACCGGCATTGCTCCAACATGGACATGATGGCGGCCGCACTCTCGGGACTGGTCACCAAGTTCGACCTCAAGGGCCAGACGCTCGGTGACGTCGCGCTCGGGGCGGTGATCAAGCATTCCCGTGACTGGAATCTCGCGCGGGAATCGACGCTCGACTCGGGGTTGTCGGCGCGCACGCCGGGCGTGGACGTGCAGCGCGCCTGCGGCACGAGCATCGAGGCATGCATCATGATCGCGAACAAGATCGCACTCGGGCAGATCGACTCGGGTATCGGCGGCGGCACGGATTCGATCAGCGACTCCCCGATCGTCTACCCCGACTCGTATCGCCGGATCGTCCTGCAACTGCACCGGGCACGCACTTTTCCGCAGCGGATCCTGCCGTGGTTCCGGTTGCGGCCCTGGCACTTCAAACCCGAGTTCCCCGGCGTCACGGAGCCGCGCACCGGCCTGTCGATGGGGGAGAGCATGGAGATCACGGCCCAGAAGTGGGATATCTCGCGCGAGCACCAGGACCAGCTCGCGCTCGCGAGTCACATGAAAGCTGCAGCCGCCTGGGATGCCGGCTGGTACGAGGATCTGGTCGTCCCGTTCATGGACTGCGAGGAAGACAACAACATCCGCCGCGACTCGACGTTCGAGAAGCTCGCCAAACTCAAGCCCGTCTTCGACAAGAGCGAGAACGGCACGATGACCGCCGGCAACAGCACGCCGCTGACGGACGGTGCCGCCGCCGTGTTGCTGGCATCCGAAGACTGGGCCCGAACCAAGAACCTGCCCATCGCGGCTTATCTGACCCACGCCAAGGTCGCAGCCGTCAATTTCGTGAACGACGAAGGCCTGTTGATGGCGCCCGTGTACGCGGTCTCGGAGATGCTCCGGGAGGCCAACCTGCGGCTGCAGGATTTCGACTTCTACGAGATCCACGAGGCATTCGCGTCGCAGACCATCGCCACGCTGAAGGCCTGGCAGTCCGAGAAATTCTGCCGCGACCGGCTTGGCAGGAACGAACCGCTTGGGCCGATCGATCTGACCCGGCTCAACGTCAAGGGCGGCAGCATCGCGATCGGCCACCCGTTTGCAGCGACCGGCGCGCGCATCGTCGCCACGATGGCCAAGTTGCTCGCGGAGAAGGGCTCCGGCCGTGGACTGATCTCTGTCTGCACGGCCGGCGGCATGGGCGTGACGGCCATCCTGGAAGCCGCCTGACGCGCGGCGGATCAGGCTTTCGGGCTGCGCATCCTCTCCAGCACCTGGCTGATCCGCGACTTCGCCTGCGCGGTGACGCCGCCGCGACGGTATTCCTCGACCACATAGCCCTCGATCTTCGAGACGATATCGTCGAGGTTCGCATCGCCGAGGTGGACTTCCTCGGCGATGTCCGGCGGCGCGTGATCCACGGCGCCGAACAGGTCGATCCAGTCCTCGCTCTGCTTGCCTGCCGCGATCACGCGGTAGAACTCGGGCCCGACGTTCTCGCCGTCTGCGTGGAAATAGCTGATCAGCCCGGCGACCAGCGAAGCCGGTAGCAGGACGAGGTCGCGGAAGCCGTCGACCAGAAGCTTGACCTGGAACATGGCGACATCGCGGATCAGGGTCTTGCGATCCGGACCGGCGGCCTTCGGTGGCGGTGGCATTTTCATGACAGGTCTGTTCGACAAATATCAATCAAGACAATGAATTATAGCTCGTGTCGCTGGCACGCCGACGGGCTTTCGTTTACTGTTACGGCCACTATTGTCGCCGATCGCGCGCATGACGACATTCGCATCCTTGCCGCCGCACACACACGGACACCCCGAATCTCTCGGCGTCCTCCTGGTCAATCTGGGCACGCCGGATGCGCCAACGCCGACGGCGGTGCGGCGTTATCTCGCGCGGTTCCTCTGGGACCCCCGCGTCGTGGAACTGCCGCGCGTCCTGTGGTGGATCATCCTGCACGGTTACATCCTCCGTTTCCGGCCCGCCCGTTCCGCGCGCGCCTACGCGAAAATCTGGACGGACGAGGGCTCGCCGCTACTCCTGCACTCGCAGCACCTGACGGACGCCGTGGGTCGGCTGCTCGACGCCGGCGTCCCCGGCGAAGTCAATGCGCGGCTCGGGATGAGCTACGGATCGCCCTCGATCGAATCGGCACTCGACGACCTGCACGGCCTCGGCGCGCGCCGCATCCTGTGCCTGCCGCTCTACCCCCAGTATTCCTGCACGACGACGGCATCGGTCTTCGACGCCGTTACCGCTGCGCTCGGCCGCCGGCGCTGGGTGCCCGAGTTTCGCTTCGTGAACCACTATCATGATGCGCCGGGTTACATCGCCGCACAGGCCGCCAACATCCGGGAATTCTGGGCGGAGCACGGCCGGGGCGAGCGCCTGCTGTTCTCGTTCCACGGCGTCCCGCGGCAGACGATGCTGCTGGGCGATCCCTACCATTGCCAGTGCCAGAAGACCGCGCGCCTGATCGCCGATGCGCTCGGCCTCGGTGCCGGCGACTGGCAGATCACCTTCCAGTCGCGGCTCGGCCGGGCGGAATGGCTGCGCCCCTACACCGACGAAACCGTGGCCGCACTCGGCAAGCAGGGCCTCGCGCGGCTCGACGTCGTCTGCCCCGGTTTCGCGGCCGACTGCCTCGAGACCCTCGAGGAAATCGCGATACAGAACGCCGAGCTGTTCGCCGAATCCGGCGGCGGCTCGCTGCGCTACATCCCGGCACTGAATGCGCGGCACGACCACGCGGCGTTCATCGCGCAGCTGATCGAGTCCCATGCGGGCGGCTGGCCGGAGACCTCGCGGCAGGCAGACGCCCGCGAATCGGCCGCAGAGCGCGACGAATCTCGCCGCCGCGCACTGGCGATGGGGGCGCAGCAATGAGCGGACTGGGGCGTTTCCTCGAGTTTTCGGTGCTTGCCCCCGAGATCCTCGACTCGCTGGGCTATTACAAGATGCTCGGCTTCTCCGAGCAAACGATCGGCGATACCTGGCCTCACAAATACGCCGTGCTCAGCGACGGGGTACTGTGCATCGGTCTGCACGATCGCGAATTCGATTCCCCTGCGATCAGTTTCGTGCAACAGGATCTCGGCAAGCACGCGCGTGCGATGAGCGACCATGGATTCGACTTCACGGTGATGCACCTCGACGAAGACGTCTTTAACGAGCTCGGACTCTCCGACCGCGACGGTAACCGCATCACGATGCTCGAAGCACGAACGTTCTCGAATACCGACGAGTACGGCAACGACTCCGTGCTCGGTACGTGGTTCGAGCTGTCGCTGCCGGTCCGCGATGCGGTCCGTTCGGCGCGATTCTGGGGATCCGTCGCCCCCACCGTGCTGCGCATCCGCGAGGAACCGACGACCCACATGCGATTCGACGTCGGCGGTGCCCCCGTAGGACTCTCGGAGAGCATCGCGCTGGAACAGGCTTCGCTGTGCTTCAAGTGTCCGGACAAGGATGCACTGATGGCGTTTGTTACCAGGCACGACCTGCCTCACCAGAAGTACCCCGGTTACGAAGGCGCATTCGTCGCACTCACGGCGCCGGAGGGGACGACACTCTACGCATTCGAGGAGGACTTCCTCGGCGAGTCGATCGTCGTCGACGAAGACGTCGATCCCGCCGAGTTCCCCACCTAGGCCCGGCACCTTTTTTCAGCCTGAGCGCGTCTGTAGGAGCGCTGCTCGTCAGCGCGACCGGTCGCGGCGACAAGCGCCGCACCTACAGAGCTTGTAGCAGCTGATGAAGAAGGGTTTTGGCGCGGGCGAGATAGGACGTACCGAACAGGTTCAGGTGATTCAGCACGTGGTAGAGCTGGTACAGGAGCAGGCGGCGTTCGTGCCCGGGCGCCAGCGGCCAGCTCGCCTCGTAGGCCTCGTAGAAAC
>JBAUVS010000078.1:0-2246 GCA_049583345.1 Woeseiaceae bacterium | reverse complement strand
ACTCCGCAATCTCGGTGAAGCCCCCGGCAGCCGGAACTGATCGCGGCGGGCAACCGCGTCAGGCGCCGGTGAGGCGCTTGCCGAGTTCGACCACCACCGCGGCGAGGGCCTCGACATCTTCGTTGCGAGTCCGCCAGTTGGAAAAGGCCGGTCGGAAAATCGTGCGCGGGCCGATCCTGGAAGTGCCGACCAGGAACCGGCCGTCGTCGATCACCGCTTCGCCGAGGCGTTGATTGAGAGCATCGAGCTCCGTTTCCGACAGCCCGCCGGGGTTGTAGCGGAACGCGACGATATTGAGCCCGGGATCGTTCATGAGTTCGAGTTCAGCGGTGTCCCTGACGACCTGTGCGAAGTGCAGGGCGATGTCCAGGCAGTGCTCGACGATGCGGCGATGTCCGCTGCGGCCGTAGGCCTGTAGCGTCGCCCACACCGCGAAGCTGCGGGCGCGCCGCGAACTCTCCGGACCGATGGCGCCGTAGGTGGGCCGCGCGGCATTCTCGTCCGCGAGATAATTCGCCGAGTAACGGAATGCGCGCGCCATCAGGCCATAGTCGCGCACGAAGGCGTAGCCCGAATCGTAAGGGACGTTCAGCCACTTGTGGCCGTCGACCGTGGCCGAATCGGCTTGCTCCAGGCCCGCGACCAGGTGCTCCGTGCGGGGCGAGACGGCTGCGAACAGGCCGAATGCGCCGTCCACGTGGACCCAGCAATTGTGTTCGCGCGCGCAATCGACCATCTCCGCGAGCGGATCGAATTCCCCGGCATTGACTTCGCCCGCATTGACGACCACGAGCGCCGGCCGCCCGTCGAGTTTCTGCAGGCCGGCGCGAAACGCCGCAAGATCCAGCCTGCCGAAGTCGTCCCGGCCATACTGCCGCACGTTGCCCCGTCCGACCCCCTGCAGTGCGAGGACTTTCAGCGTGCTGGCATGCACGAATCCCGACGTCAGCACGGGCATCTGCGGCAGCCCCGCGAGGCCGCTCTCGGAGGGGTCGACGCCGAGTTGCTCGCCCCACCATTGCCGTGCGGCCGCCAGGCAGACGAAATTCGCCATCGTCGCGCCGGTGACCATTACGCCGGACCACGCCGTCGGCAGACCGAGCAGCTGTTTCAGCCAGTCCAGCGCCTGGCGCTCCATTTCGACGCCGACCGGGGACAGGATCCAGGTGTAGGTCACCGCATCGAACGCCGTCGCGAGCAGGTCGGCCCCGAGCGCGGCCGGCGTGTCGCCACCGATGACGAAGTGGTAACAGCGCCCCGGCGGTGTTCGCTCCGGCCAACTCACAGAGCCGCAGCAACTCTTCGATGGCGGCCTGGGCGCCGCAGCCGGTCTCCGGCAGCGGCCGCCGCAAACCGGCGAGCGCCGCGGCGGGATCCTTTTGCAGGGCCGGCCGATCGTCGGTGCCGAGCAGCACGGCGGAAATTGCTGCGCCGAGCTGATCGACGAGCCGGGTTATCTCTTCGCGAAATGCTGCACCGAGCTCGGCATCGGCCATGCGATTATCTCCGGGGCCCTGATATGCGTCGCATTCTAGAACCTATCTCAAAATACTTCGTGGTCGCGTTGCAATCCCGGATGTCGCGAGGAGCGAATTTTGGTTATTCCAAATGAGTGACGAGCAACGCTGCATACGCGGCATCTGGGACCGCAACCCGTTGGGACGGCAGCCATTTTTCCGCGCGTTGCCGCTCGCTGATATGGAATGACCATACGGCGCTCGCGCCGCCGTGATTCGCGAAAAAATGGCTGCCGTCGCGACCAAGAAGTATTTTGAGATAAGTTCCAGGGAAACTCTGATCAATTCGTCATTGCGAGGAGCGAAGCGACGCGGCAATCCACGGGTCGTTGATTTCAAACACCGGATTGCTTCGCTTCGCTCGCAATGACGAATCGCTTTCCAATTGATCAGAGTTTCCCTGGCTTTTCCCGACGGGGGGCTCGTCAGCGCTCCGGTTTTTAGGCTAAATAGTCGGGTATGGATATCGCGGTATTCGGCGCCACGGGTTTTGTCGGTGGCTACCTCGTCGATGCGCTGGTCGGCGCAGGATACCGGCCGTCGGTGCTGGTGCGGGACGGCAGCGAGGGCAGACTGCAACGCGCCGCGCAGTGCCGCGTCACCGGGGGCGACCTCGACGATGCGGCGGCGGTACGCAAGGTCGTCGAGGGCTGCGGCGCCGTGATTTACAGCGTCGGCCTGTTGCGCGAGGCGCCGGGGTCGGGCGCCACTTTCGAGGCGGCGCATTAC
>JBAUVS010000077.1:0-1602 GCA_049583345.1 Woeseiaceae bacterium | reverse complement strand
CCGTTGTCGAGCGCGGCTTCTGCCTGCGCAGCCGACAACACGGTGCCGGCGCCGGCGATCATCTGGGGCACCTCCGCGGCCACCGCCTTCAGGCAGTCCAGCGCACGATCCGTGCGAAACACGACTTCGACGATGTCGAGGCCGCCCGCGGCGAGCGCCCGCGAGGTCTCGACGGCCACTTCCGGATCCTCGGCCTGCACCAGCGGCACGACGGGCACCGATGCCAGTCGTTGTTCCAGGGTCTTGCTCACGTTTCGTCTCCGGGCAATTTTGCGTCGCCGGACTCTCGCGCCGGCAATCGCATCCGGGGCAATTTACCACATGCAGCCATGGCTTCCGGTCCGGCGTTTGCAGGATAATGGCCGTTGAAATTCCGGCCGGGGAGAATCATGAGCATTCGTCGAACTTGCCACATCCGCGCCAGTTCCCGTCTTGCGCGAGCCCTCGCAGTCGCGTCGGCCATTCTGGTTGCCGGCGCTCGGCCCGCGCACGCGCAGACTTCCGAATTCGAACGGTTCAGCCTCAGCCTCGGCGTTTTCGTCACTGACCGCAGCAGCATCGTGCAACTGGACGGGGAAATCCCCGGCAGCGGGACGCCGGTCGATCTGGAACATGACCTCGGGCTGGATACATCGACTTCCGGATTTCGCGTCGACGGCTATCTGGGATTCAATGAGAGACACCGCTTGGACTTCAGCGCGTTCGACCTGTCGCGATCGGCGTCGAAACAGATTCAGACCGAGATCGAGTGGGATGGCGATACGTATCCGATCGACACGGTCGTCGCGACTAACTTCGACCTCAAGATCTACAAGCTCGCCTATACGTGGTCCTTCCTGCGGAAGGAGCGCAACTATTTCGGACTGACGGCAGGCCTGTACATCGCGGACATCGGCACGCGGCTGTCGGCGGAATCGATCGGAGCCGCGTCGGGAGACGGCCTCACCGCACCGTTGCCGGTGATCGGCGTCCGGGGGCGATATGATTTCACACCGCGATTATCGTTCCGTGCCAGCGCCGAGGTCTTCGCCATCGACTACGACCAGTACAATGGTTCGCTGTACGACGTATACGCGGCCCTCGATTACCGGCTCGGCAGGCATTGGGGCGTCGGTATCGGCTACAACGCAAGCAAAATCGACGCCGGCGTCGCCAAGGACCGGTTCAACGGCGACCTGAACTGGAAGTACGGCGGCGGCCTGCTGTTCGTCAAGCTCGACTTCTGACAATCCGGGATGTGATACCGCTCATTGCTGGACTCGGCCGCGGCCACCGCCTTCAGGCAGTCCAGCGCACGATCCGTGCGGAACACGACTTCGACAATGTCGAGGCCGCCTGCGGCGAGCGCCCGCGAGATCTCGACGGCCACATCCGGATCTTCGGCCTGCACCAATGGCACGACCGGACGCGATTCCAGTCGCTGACTGAGGCTAATACTCACTGCGGTGTCTCCCGTCCGGGCGGTCTGCCGCCGCCTACTTCTTCTGCCAGCCGCCGTTGACGAATATCCAGTCGCCCTTGCGGGTCTTTTCGATCGTCTTCTTGCCGGCCAGCGCCTGCACCTGTTCGAGCGTCAGGTCATTGCTTTTCGCGATGCGCTCG
>JBAUVS010000076.1:0-6590 GCA_049583345.1 Woeseiaceae bacterium | reverse complement strand
CGCATCACCCCGGTGTGTCGATCGCGCGCGGCCCGGCGATGGACAACCAGATCCTGCGCGACCTGTTCGCGGAGACCGCGGCGGCCGCGTGCATCCTCGGCCGCGATGCGGTTTTCCGGGCCCGTGTGCTGGCGGCGCGGAAGAAGCTCGCGCCGGATCGCATCGGCCATGCCGGTCAGTTGCAGGAGTGGCGCGAAGACTGGGACACGACGGCGCCGGAGCCGCAGCACCGGCACGTCTCTCAGCTCTATGCGCTCTATCCGGGCGCCCAGATCACGCCGCGGCGCACGCCCGAGCTCGCCGAGGCGGCCCGTGTCACGCTCGAGACGCGCGGCGACCGGACCACCGGCTGGGCGATCGCCTGGCGCATGAACCTGTGGGCGCGGCTGCACGACGGCGACCGCGCCTGGTCGCTGCTCAAGTTGCTGCTCGGTCCCGAGCGCACGTATCCCAATCTGTTCGATGCGCACCCGCCGTTCCAGATCGACGGCAACTTCGGCGGCAGCGCGGCGATCGCCGAGATGCTGCTGCAGAGCCACGTGCCGCTGTCGGCGGACGACCCGGCCGGCAGCGACCTGCGTTTCGAGATCGAATTACTCCCCGCGCTGCCGTCCGCCTGGCCGTCCGGCTCGGTCCGCGGATTGCGGGCGCGGGGCGGATTCGTCGTCGACCTCGACTGGGCGGATGGCTGCCTGCGTAAGGCGCACATCACCTCGCTGCTCGGCACGAAGACGCGGCTGCGTTACGGTGAGGAGAGCGTGCCACTCGAGTTGCCCGCGGGCGGGTCGAAAGACTTCGTGCTGGCGGCCTATCCTGAAAGTGGACGATCAGACGGGAGGCAATGCCGGAGTCTGGCAGGCCGCTAACGGCCAATACCCGTCTTTGCGAGGAGCGCAGCGACGAAGCAATCCAGGCCGCGAAATAGTGACTTTGCTGGATTGCTTCGCTGCGCTCGCAATGACGCCTTTGTGTCGGTAGCGGGCGCAAGGCTGCGCTGGTCGACCGGCGGGAGACGGGAGTACGGCATCCGGAATAAGTTCTCCGGGAAGCACTTATTGGTGAAACCTGACGTAGATTCTAGGAAATCCGCCACGTGGCGGGTTATTGACCGGTTCGAAAAATAAGTTTCCGCGGAAGCGCTCGGAAAGCGGGGGCCGCCTAGTCGAAACGCGCCAGCACGCCGTCGACGCCTTCGCCGGCGATGGCCGCGGCCCACTCCGTCACGCGTCCCGTAAATCTGCCGTCCTGCTGCAATGCGTCGTCGAAGACGCCGCTGCCGCGAAGCACGTTCATGACGCCGTTGCCGGCCTGGCGGTGCAATGCGGCGAGCTTCTCGGCAAGCGGATCGTCGACGATCCACGCGTTGCCCCGGCCGTCGTTGCCGCGGACGTAGAGTGCCCACGCGGCTGCGCACAATGCGAGACAGTCGATCGGCGCGTCCGCGGCGAGCCGTTCCCGCAACGTGGGGACAAGCCGTTGCGGCAACTTCTGCGAACCGTCCATCGCGATCTGCTGCAGGCGATGCTGCGTCGCGGTGTTGGAGAATCGATCGAGCAACTGCCGGCGGTATGCGTCGATGTCGAAGCCTGGCGGCACGGCGAGCGTCGGTTGCACCTCGTCGCGCATCAATCGGTCGATCAGGTTGCGGAAGCCGCGGTTGTGCACGGCCGCATCGACGGTCGCGTAGCCTCCGAGGCAACCGAGATATGCCAGCGTCGAGTGACTGCCGTTCAGCATGCGCAGCTTGATCGTCTCGTACGGCGTGACGTCGTCGACGAGTTCGGCACCGGCGCCGGCCCAATCCGGGACGGGACCGGCGAAGCGGTCCTCGATGACCCATTGCGAGAACGGCTCGGTGATGACGGGCGCGGCATCGTCGACGGTCAGCTGCCGGGCGACCTCGGCGATCATTTCGTCCGTCGTGTGCGGAACGATGCGATCGACCATCGTGGACGGGAACGCGGCGTTGGACGTCACCCAGTCCAGCGTGGATCGGTCGGACTCGGCCAGGAACGCGTGGACCGCCGCCTCGAGTTTCGCGCCGTTACCGGTGAGGTTGTCGCAACAGACGATCGTCACCGGCGCACGGTCCGTTGTGCGTCGGCGCGCCAGCGCCGCGGCGAGGTAGCCAATGACAGTGTCCGGCGTTCCCGGATTGTGAAGATCCTTCTGCAACGCGTCGGCGCCGAGGTCGAGACGGCCCGCCGCGTCGAGCCCGTAGGCTTTCTCGGTGACGGTCAGGGTGATCACGTCGGCGCGGCTCATTCGCTCGATCACCACGGCCGGGCCCTCCGGACCGACGAGGACGTCGATCACCGAGCCGATCACGCGTTGCCGGCGCTCGTCGTTGTTCCGGACCTCGAGCGTGTAAAGGCCGTCCTGCGCTGCGAGTTTGTCGCGCATGTCGGGCCGGCGCAGGCTGACGCCGCAGATGCCCCAATCGGCTTGCGCGTCGTCGTCCCGCGCGGCGTTGAGGGCCGCGTCCGTATAGACCGCCTGGTGCGCGCGATGGAAGTTACCGATCCCGAGGTGGACGATGCGCGGTTTCAGAAGCGACCGGTCGTAGTCCGGCCTCGCGACCGCGGCCGGAAGGCCGGCCAGGGCGTCGTTCGAGAGCCTCGTCACCGGCGCCGTCAGTCGTCGACTTCCTCGACATTGATCTGACCCGTGAATCGGCGCCAGAGGTGGGACCAGGACACGCCGATCGCGAGCAGCATGGCAAGGCACACGAGCGAGATCCAGGTGATCGCGGACGCCGAGTGCGATTTCAGGAGTCCGATGTCGAACAGCAGCCAGGTGATCGCGCCGAGCAACAGCGCGGCTAGCACGACGCCCAGCGTACCCAGCGCGCGCCAGGTCGCGATCCAGAACACGACCCAGCCGATCAACAACACGGCGATGAGCAGCAGATTCAACGGGCCGAATTGCGACGCGCCGATAGAGGACACCGTCCAGTGGTAAGCCGAGTGACCGGTCGGGTTGAACGTCACCAGCACGAGGACGAGCGCGGCGAGGAAACGCCACAGGAAACTCAGTGCATTGAAATTCCCCGACGCCAGGTCGTTCTTGTCTGCCATGGCAGTTGCTTCTCTCTGGTTGTTCGTTTCATGATAACGCAAACAAGTCGAATCGGGACGGGCGATATGGAGCTGCGAAACGTCAGGCGAACTGCCGCACGGTGGGTGAACGTGGGCTTGCTGTGCATCACCTCCGCACCCGCCTGGGCCATCGACTGGCCGCAGGAGATCAATGCCGAAGAGGGCACGATCGTCGTCTACCAGCCGCAGCCCGAGAGCCTGGACGGCAACCTGCTGAAGGGTCGCGCGGCGATGTCGCTGCAGCTCGAGGGTCATGACGAGCCCGTCTTCGGCGCGTTCTGGTTCGACGCCAGGATCGACACGGACCGCGACGCCGGCACCGCGCTGATCCGCGACGTGAAAGTAACCCACGTGCGCTGGCCGGATTCGAAGGACGCCGGCCAGCAACGCTTCACGGCGATCGTCGAGGGCGCGGTGCCAGAGAACGGCTTCGAGATCTCGCTGGAGCAGCTGACCGCGAGCCTCGAGTCGGCCGAGACGGAAAAAAAGAGCCTCGAGGACCTCAGGAACGATCCGCCGGTGATCGTGTTCGAGCGGGAACTCGCGGTACTGCTGCTCTATGACGGCGACCCGCGCTACTCGCCGGTCGAGAACAGCGACTACGAACGGATACTCAATACACCGTTTGCCGTCGTGCGCGACAAGCGCGGCGAGGACTACTGGCTTTCGAGCGGGACCTTCTGGTACCACGCGAAGGATGCGCTGGGCCCGTGGTCGCCGACGGCCTCGCCGCCGTCGGACCTCGTCAAGATGATGCCCGCGCCGGACGAGGATGAAGCGGCCCCCTCGTCACCGCCGGCCATCGTCGCCGCGAACAAGCCTACCGAACTGATCGTGACACAGGGCAAGCCTGACTGGCAGTCGCTGCCGGGCGGCGAGCTCCTGTACGTGAAGAACACCGAGACGCCGTGGCTCCGCGAGTTGTCGACCAGCAACATGTACGTGCTGCTGTCCGGGCGCTGGTACCGTTCGAAATCGGAGCAGGGTCCGTGGACCTTCGTGCGTGCCGACGAGCTGCCGGCCGGTTTCAAGGATATCCCGCCGGACTCGGACGTCGGCGGCGTGCGCACGGCGGTGGCGGGCACGGACGAGGCGAAGGAGGCGACGCTGGATGCACAGGTCCCGCAGACCGCGGCGATCAAGCGCAGCGAGGCGAAGCTCACGGTCGAGTACGACGGCGAACCGAAGTTCGAGAAGATACCGGGGACGAGCGTGTCTTACGCGGTCAATACCGGCGCGCAGGTACTGGAGGTCGGCGGCAAGTACTATGCCGTCGACAACGGCGTCTGGTTCGTCTCTTCATCGGCAAAGGGACCGTGGGCCGTCGCCGACTCCGTGCCGGAGGAAGAGATCGGCAAGATCCCGCCGAATTCTCCCGTCTACAACACGACGTACGTCCACGTCTACGAGTCGACGCCCCAGGTCGTCTACGTGGGTTACACACCGGGTTATCTCTGGTCCTTCCCGTATTACGGCGTGCCCGTCTACGGCACGGGCTGGTATTACCCGCCGTACTATGGCGCGATGTACTATCCGCGCCCGCCGACCTGGGGATTCCACGTCGGCTACAACCCGTGGACCGGGTGGAATTTCGGCGTGAGCTGGTCGAATGGCTTCTTCAGCTTCGGCGTCGGCTGGAGCGCCGGTTATCCGGGCGCCTACCGGCCCTGGGGCTGCTGCGGGGGCTGGTACGGCGGCGGCTACAGGCGACCCGTCGTCATCAATACGGGCAATATCAATATCGGCAACAACATCAACGTCGGTAACCGGACGACCGTGCGCAACAACATCGAGCACAATCCGAACATCAACATCGACAATTCGAAACACAATCTCTACAACCGGCCGGAGAACCGTACGAGGAACGCCGATCCGGCGGTGGCCAGGACGAACCTCAAGCAGGCACAGCCGGCGGCGAACCGCCCCAACAACGTCTATGCCGACCGCAACGGCAACGTCGCGCGGCAGGTGAACGATCAATGGCAGGCACGGGACGCCGGCGGCTGGAACACGAATCGTTCGCGCCCGTCGACCGGTATGGATCGCTCGAATTTCGACCGGTCGGGACTCGATCGGGCGAGCCATGCGCGGCAGGTCGGCGCGAGCCGCCAGATGTCACGGCCCGGTAACATGCGATCCGGAGGGTTCCGGCGCCGCTGATACCGGCTGGAAACAGCCAGCCGGTGACCCGCCGGCCCTACTTGGTTTTTGCCTCGTCCAGCGCGTCGACGAGCAGGTTGGCCCACTTGCGCAGGATGCGATTCGCTTCGGCCGTGTTGGTCACGCTGTTGGTGTACGTGATGCGGCCATTGTCCAGCGCCCGTTGCCGATCGATCGCCTGGCCGATCTTGGCGCCCGTCGCCGAATCGTAGAGCTCCACGTACAACGTCATCTCGCCGGCCGATGTGGTGTAGGTCTGCGCCATGCCGGAAGTACGGACGTCCGGTGCCGTAACGTCCAGGTTGATGATGGCCGGCCGCAACACGAGGACATCTGCGCCGCCCTCGTCGACGACCTTGTAGCCTCCTTTCTCCAGCACCTTCGTGAATTCCTCGTCGAACCGCGCGGAGAGTGCGGTCTTGATGCGGTCCATGTCCTCCGGCTTGACGCGACTCGCGAGGTCATAGCGGTTCTGGTTCTGGTTGCGCAACCAGTCTTTCTTGAAGGCCACCGTGCATTCGACGAGCTGGACCGAAGTGTAGGGCTCCAACGTCGCCCCCTCCCGCCAGTACAATGCGTCGACGTTCTTGGCCGGTACGAGCTGCAAGCCGTCTTCCGTCGTCGCCGGCAGGTCGCTGTTCACTTTGGCCGTGGTTGCACAGCCGGCGATCACGACGGCGCCGATCGCTACGATCGACAAACGCAAGGTTGTATTGACCACGCTCATCTTGTTCTCCTGGTTCTTCGCAATTCTCATTTCAGGCCTTCCCGCAACATTTTGCGCCGAAGATAAGCGATCTGCGTCTGCAGCGGAAGCTCCTTCGGGCAGACGTCGTGACAACCGAGCAGCGACATGCAGCCGAATACGCCGTCGTCGTCGCCGACGAGTTCGTAATAGTCCTCGTCGCCGCGCTTGTCACGCGGGTCGAGACGGAAGCGGGCAATCCGGTTCAGGCCGACGGCACCGACGAAGTCCTCGCGCATCCGCAGCGTACCGCAGCCGGCCACGCAACAACCGCATTCGATGCAGCGGTCGAGCAGGTAGATCTCCTCGGCCAGCTCCGGGTCCATGCGTTCCTCGATACGTGCCAGGTCCACGTCTTCCTGCTGCAGGTGGACCCAGGTCTCGAGGCGTTCGCTCATCGCGCGCATCCACTTGCCGGTGTTCACCGACAGGTCGCCGATCAGTTCGAAGACCGGCAGCGGCGCCAGCGTGATCTCGGTCCCGAGGTTCTTGGTGAGCGTGCGGCAGGCCAGCCCGGGTCTGCCGTCGATCAGCATCGCGCAACTGCCGCAGATGCCGGCGCGGCAGACGAAGTCGAATTGCAGCGA
>JBAUVS010000075.1:0-5592 GCA_049583345.1 Woeseiaceae bacterium | reverse complement strand
CCGCAGCACGTTGCGCGTCGGTCAGGCTGCGCAGCGTCGCCAGCGCGCCGCGTGCCTTGAAGGTGCCGGTGCGTTGCAGGAACTCGAGTTTGCCGAACACCCGCGTGTCGTGTCCGAGCAGCTCCTCGAGTGCCGCACAGCGCACCAGCGGGGTGCGCACGATGTCCGCGTCGAGCGCCAGGCGCAACGCACGGATCGCATCGATGGACGGTGCCTCAACCACGGCTCGCGAGGCACCCTCGTCGCGCTAAAATTATGTCAAATAGGTGCATTGTCCGGGAGAGGAAAGTTTGAGATTTAATAGAGATACGCTCACTTCCTACATAATACTTGCGGAACACCCGCCAGTTGATTACTTTGATCCGACGGTATCGGCGCAACAGCGATGCCGGCGCGGGCTGTACGAACTGTGGCAGACAATGCAGACGTACGGAAGTCGCTTGGGGACGCGGAATGGAACTTGACGACCTTTCGCAATCGGGGATTCGGCGCATCGCCGATTTCTCGCCATACCTGGACCAGCTTGCCGGGCTCGCGCAGGAGATGGGTCTGCGCCAGCGCAGCAACCTCGTCCACCTCGAACGCTGCCTGCACGAGCACTGGGCGCTCGGCCAGAACAACATCCTGAGCTGGGCGACACTCGACGATGGCCTGCTCATACTCGTCGTCCCCCACTACGCGATCGCCGAATACACGGCCCCGCACCAGAACGGCCAGCCGGCGAAAGTGTCGGCGCAGTTCATCACCGAATTGATTTCCGGCGAGCGGCAGTTGTCGCTGGTGCAGATGCAGAAGGTCGCGCGCCTGCTGGGCGTCGAACCGATCTTCGTGCCGCTGCGCCAGCCGCTGTCGGGCCACAGAGTCGAGACCCAGATCATCGAGAAGATGATCCGACGCTACGGGATCAACTACGTGGCGAGCCGTGCCGTGACCCTGTTCGACATCGTCGGCTTCAGCCTGCTGACGCCGTTCGAACAGATGACCCAGCTCAATAGCCTCTCCTATTCGCTGAATTCCGCGCATGCGAAGATGCTCGAGCAGGACGTCGGCATCAATTTCGCGCGCTCCTCCAGCGGCGACGGGTTCTACATCTGGAACCGCGACGACGGCCTCGAGGCGAACATCAACCTGTACCATTTCATGCACATCGTGCTCGCGGACAACGCCATCGCGCGCAGCAAGTCGGCCGCGAATTCGGTGCCCCGGCTGCGGGCCTGTTTCCACGTCGGCTCGTGTTACGAATTCCACCAGGCCGAAGGGCTCAATCCCACGATGCACGACTTTATCGTCGGCGACGTGACGATCGAACTCGCACGCATGATCGAGGCGGCCCTGCCCGGCCAGATCCTCGTCGGCGACTTCCTCGCCGACATCAAGGACGGGCCGGAGACCCACGCACAGACGCAGGCCAATCTGGACGCGGTCACCTTCCTGCAGCGTGCCCAGGGCAACCTGGCCAAGCTCAGCGGCCTCGAGTTTTCCGGCGAGCGCGTGACGGCCATCAAGTGCTACCTGACCGGCGAGCACATGGGCGGCGGCCAGTTCAACATCCGCCGGCTGACCATCAAGGACAAGCACGGCCTGTCCCGCGTCGCCTACAACGCCAAGGTGAACATCTACCGGGAGACGGCCGAGCCGATCCTGCTCGGCATCGAGGACCGCAAACTTGCGATGGCGCTCAAGGCGAGCTGAATCGCGAGGGCCCCTGCCGTGAAATGGTCGGGGCGGAGAGATTCGAACTCTCGACCCCCACAACCCCATTGTGGTGCGCTACCAGGCTGCGCTACGCCCCGACCGGATGGTGCCAAGCAGGGGCCGCATGATACGCGCCCGGGGCAGGTCAGGAAAGCTACGGATGTCAGCGCCGCAGAATCTTCAGAACTTGTTCAAGTTCCAGGCGCAACTGCTTGATAATTTGCTGACTTTGCGAGACGTCAGACTTGGCACTGTCGCCCGTCAGGCGCTGCCGCGCGCCGCCGATAGTGAAGCCCTCGTCATACAGCAGGCTGCGGATCTGGCGGATGATCAGCACGTCCTGGCGCTGGTAATAGCGCCGGTTGCCGCGCCGCTTGACGGGCTTGAGCTGCGGGAACTCCTGCTCCCAGTACCTGAGCACGTGCGGCTTGACCGCACAAAGGTCGCTCACCTCACCGATGGTGAAGTATCGCTTGCCAGGAATTGGAGGTAGTTGGTCGTTATTCCCCGGTTCCAGCATATGCTTCCACTCGGGCCTTTAGTTTTTGTCCGGGTCGAAAAGTCACCACGCGTCGCGCGGTGATCGGGATTTCTTCTCCCGTTTTCGGATTGCGGCCCGGCCGTTCTTTTTTGTCCCGAAGATCAAAATTTCCGAAGCCGGAAAGTTTGACCTGCTCCCCGACTGCGAGTGATGCCCGCAGTTCTTCAAAATACATATCGACGAGTTCACGAGCCTCGCGCTTGTTGAGGCCGAGTTCGTTGAACAGCGATTCCGCCATGTCGGCTTTGGTGAGTGCCATCGGTCGTTAGTCTCTCAGCTCGGCGCCAAATTTATCCTGTAATTTTCGCACCGCAGCGGTCAAAACAGCGTCTGCATCGACGTCGGTAAGGGTGCGGGATGTTTCCTGCAAAATCAAGCCTAAAGCTACGCTTTTTAGCCCAGCTTCTATACCGGAGCCCTTGAAAACATCGAAAACTCTGACCTCGGATATGAGGGCCGGCGCGGTTGCCGCGACCGTCCGGACCAGGTCGGATGCGGAAATCCGCTCGTCCACGACGACGGCGATGTCGCGCCGGATCGAGGGGAATTTCGATACCGGATGCACTTTCGGCGGCGCGGATTCGAGGGCAAATTTCGCGTCGATTTCGAACAGGAAGACGTCGCCTTTCAGATCGAACCGGCGCGCGTGCCGCGGATGCAGTTTGCCGATCGTTCCGACGACGTTGTCGGCGCGGGTGATACGTGCCGCCTGACCGGGTTGCAGCGCGGCGTGTTCGACCGCCTCGAACTCGATGCCGGCAGAATCTCCCGCGAGGTCCAGGACGGCCAGGACGTCCGCCTTTAAGTCAAAAAAATCAACCGATTGTGCCTGTGCACCCCATTGTTCGGGCAGCCTCGAACCGGTCGCGACGGCCGCAATGCAGAGATGCTCTTCGGGCTGTTCGAGCGATCCGGTGAACGTCGTGCCGATCTCGAACAGCCGGATACGTGTCTGTTGCCGTGCGGCGTTCGACGCGACGGCCATCAACATGCCGGGCCACAACGACGACCGCATCACCGACATGTCGGAGGAGATCGGATTGCTCAAAACGATGGCCGACTCGCGACCGCAGATCGCGGCGTCGGAGTCCGCGTCGATAAAACTGTAGGTCACGACTTCCCGGTAGTCGCGGGCGACCAGCGTCGCCGCGACCCGTTCGGGATCGACTTCCGATTCGGTCACCGGCGGCAACGGTGTCTGTTCGACCGCGGTCGTCTCCGGGATCGCGTCGTAACCGAAAACCCTGGCGACTTCTTCGATCAGATCGACCTCGACTTCGACATCGAAGCGGTGGCTCGGCGCGACGACGTCCCAGCCGTCGGCGGACGCCACGACGGCCATGCCGAGCCGCTGCAGTATGTCGGTGACCGTCGCGTCGTCGATTTCTACACCGAGCAGGCGCGAGATGCGATCGCGCCGCAAGCGGATCGTTTTCGGTTTCGGCAGGTGCGCCGCCGCCGTCGTGACGACGAGCGGGCCGGCCGCTCCGCCGGCGATCTCCAGCAGCAGCGCCGTCTCCCGTTCCACCGCGCGGCCCTGGCCTTCCGGGTCGACGCCACGCTCGAAGCGCAGCGAGGCATCCGTGTGCAGGCCGTAGGCGCGGGCGCGGCCGGCGACGAACGGCGGCGGCCAGAACGCCGCCTCGAAGAACACGTCGACGGTGGCATCGCTGACGGCCGTGTGCAGGCCGCCCATGATGCCGGCCAGGCCGATGACGCCGCTGTCGTCGCTGATCACGAGGGTGTCGGGATTGACCTCGACCTCGCGCTCGTCGAGCAGCGTGACCGTCTCGCCGGGGCGGGCGAGCCGGGGCCGGATCGGGCCCCGCAGGCGCCCGAGATCGTAGGCGTGCATGGGCTGGCCCAGCTCGAGCATGACGTAGTTGGTGACGTCCACGACCGGGTGGATCGGCCGCAGACCGCAGCGCCGCAGGCGTTCCACCATCCACAGCGGCGACCTGGCGGCCGGATCGATGCCGCGGATCACGCGGCCGGCGAAGGCCGGACAGCCGGCAGGTTCCTGGACCTCGGCGGGATGGGTGTCGTCGATGGCGGCCGGCACGGCGCCGATGTCGAGCGGCGTGAAGCGGGTCGCCGTCAGCGCGGCCACGTCACGGCCCAGCCCGGCAATGCTGAAACAGTCGCCCCGGTTCGGCGTCAGGTTGACGTCGATAACGGTGTCCGGCAAGCGCAGGTAGTCGGCCAGTTTCGCGCCCACGGGCGCGTCGCCGGGCAATGCGAGGATGCCGTCGGCATCCTCGCCGAGGCCGAGTTCGGCCGCGGAGCACAGCATGCCCTCGGAGGCGACGCCGCGAATCTTTGCCTTCTTCAGGCGGCTGCCGTCCGGCAGCGTGACGCCGGGCGTCGCGAACGCGCTCTTCATGCCCGCGACGACGTTCGGCGCGCCGCAGACCACGTCGGAAACCTTGCCGCTGCCGTCGCTGACCTTGCACAGGCTGAGCTTGTCGGCAGCGGGGTGCTTGCCGACCTCGAGCACTTCGGCGACGACGATGCCGTCGAGGCCCTCGCCTTCGCGCTCGACGCCCTCGACCTCGTGGCCGGCCATCGTCAGGCGCTGCACGAGCGCCCCGGTGTCCAGCGCCGGGTCCGCCCATTCTCGCAGCCAGGATTCGGGTATCTTCATCGCGCTTACCTGAACTGCCCGAGGAAGCGCAGGTCGTTCTCGAAGAACGTGCGCAGGTCCGTGGCGCCGTAGCGCAGCAATGCGAGGCGCTCGATGCCCATGCCGAAGGCGTAGCCCGTGAACTCTTCGGGATCCACGCCCGCGGCCTCGAGCACGTTGGGGTGCACCATGCCGCAACCCAGGATCTCCAGCCACTTGCCCTCGCCCCACAGGATGTCGACCTCGGCCGACGGCTCGGTGAACGGGAAATACGACGCGCGGAAACGCAGTTCCGCCTTGCGCTCGAAGTAGCTCTCGACGAACTGGTGCAGCACGGCCTTGAGGTTCGCCAGGCTGATGCCGCGGTCCACGACCAGGCCTTCGACCTGGTGGAACATCGGCGTGTGGGTCTGATCCGAATCGCAGCGATACACCCGCCCGGGAGAGATGATCCGGATCGGCGCGCCCTCGGCGACCATGGCCCGGATCTGCACCGGCGAGGTGTGCGTGCGCAGCAACTTGCCGTCGGGGAAGAAGAACGTGTCGTGCAGTGCGCGCGCCGGATGGTTCTCGGGGAAGTTGAGCGCCGTGAAATTGTGGAAATCGTCCTCGATCTCCGGCCCGTAACGCACGCCGAATCCGGCATCGCGGAAGATCCGCACGATCCGCGCCATGGCGCGCGACACCGGGTGGCGGCCGCCGATGGCCCTGCCGCGCCCCGGCAGGGTGACGT
>JBAUVS010000074.1:0-2256 GCA_049583345.1 Woeseiaceae bacterium | reverse complement strand
GTGGCGGGCAGGACGCACAGCCCGGGAAGGCGGCGGCCGGCGGCAACGCGGGTCCGTCGCAATCGATCCCGATCGACCCGCAGGACTGGCCTTACCAGCCGCCGGCGATTGCGCGGGACGCGGCGATCGAAGAACGCGTGTCCGGGTTGCTCGGGCGCATGACGCTGAAGGAGAAGGTCGGCCAGGTCATCCAGGCCGATATCCTCTCGGCGACCCCGGAGCAGGTCCGCGAGTATCATCTCGGCTCGGTCCTGAACGGCGGTGACTCGGCACCGGGCAATGACAATCGCACGTCGCCGGACGCCTGGCTGCAACTCGCGGACGCCTACTGGGACGCGTCGACCGATACGTCGGACGGCGGCGTCGGCATACCGGTGATCTGGGGCACGGACGCGGTGCACGGGCACAGCAACATCGTGGGCGCGACGATCTTCCCGCACAACATCGGTCTCGGCATGGCACACGATCCGGCGATGATCGGCGACATCGGCCGCGCGACGGCGCTCGAGATCCTCGCGACCGGGCTCGACTGGACCTTCGCACCGACGCTCGCGGTCGTGCGCAACGATCGCTGGGGTCGGACCTACGAGGGCTATTCGGAGGATCCGCGTATCGTCGCGCAATACGGTCCGCAGATGGTCGAGGGTCTGCAGGGCGTCATCGGCGATACCTTCCTCGACGCGGACCACATCATCGCGACGGCGAAGCACTTCGCCGGCGATGGCGGCACGACGAACGGCATCGACCAGGGCAACACGGAGATGTCGGAAGCGGAATTCCGGGACGAGCAGGCAGCGGCCTACCCGCCGACGATCGCCGCCGGCGTGCAGAGCGTCATGGCGTCGTACAGCAGTTTCAATGGCCGCAAGATGCACGGCTACGAGGAGATGCTGACCGGGGTGCTGCGTGGCCGGATGAGTTTCGACGGCTTCGTCGTCGGCGACTGGAAGGGCCACGCGCAGGTACCCGGCTGCAGCGACACATCCTGCCCGAAGGCATTCAACGCGGGAGTCGACATGTTCATGGCGGCCGATCAGTGGCAGGGGCTCTACGAGACCCTGCTGGCTCAGGTCGGCTCGGGCGAGATCGGCATGGAGCGACTCGACGAAGCCGTGGCTCGCGTGCTCCGCGTCAAGTTGCGCGCCGGCGTATTCGAGGCCGGCCGGCCGTCGTCCCGCAAGCATGCCGGCGACTTCGATCTGCTCGGCTCGCCCGAACACCGCGCGTTGGCACGATCCGCGGTCAGGAAGTCGCTGGTACTGCTCAAGAACGACGCCGGCGTGTTGCCGCTGTCGCCCGCGCTGAGCGTGCTCGTTGCCGGCGACGGGGCGAACGACATCGGCAGGCAGTGCGGCGGCTGGACGCTGACCTGGCAGGGTAACGGCAACCAGCGCAAGGATTTCCCGCACGGGACGTCGATCTGGGAAGGACTGCGGGACGCCTTCGCTGCGGGCGGCGGCTCGGCCACCCTGAGCGAGGACGGCAGCTACGAGGATGCGCCCGACGTCGCCATCGTCGTGTTCGGCGAGGACCCGTACGCCGAGGGTGTCGGCGATCGCCCGAACGTCGACTTCGCACCGGAAGCGGGCCTGCACCTGTTGCAGCGCTTCCACGACGCCGGCATCCCGACCGTCGCGGTGTTCCTGTCCGGGCGTCCGCTCTGGGTGGACCCGGAACTCGCGGCCTCGGACGCGTTCGTCGCCGCCTGGCTGCCGGGCACCGAGGGTGGGGGCATCGCCGACGTGCTGGTCGCCGCCGCCGACGGCCAGCCGCGCTTCGATTTCACCGGCACCCTGTCGTTCTCGTGGCCGGCTTCCGCCGACCAGGCCGAGGTCAACGTCGGCGATCCCGACTACGCTCCGCGTTTCGCGTACGGCTACGGCCTGAGCTACGCGGCTGCCGGGCCTGCGACCGGGGGACGGCGATAGCCAGTAATTTCGCAGTCGCACTGCACGGGGGTGCGGGCCCGGTCGCCGGCCGCGACTACGGCGTCGTCGAGGATCACCTTCGCGAACTCGTCGGAGACTGCGGGGAGCGCCTGGCGGGGGGTGCCCCGGCGCTCGATGTCGTCGAATTCGCGGTGAGTGAGATGGAGTCCAGCGGTCTCTACGTTGCAGGCCGTGGTTCGGCTCCGAACACGGCGGGCTACGTCGAACTCGATGCGTCGATCATGGACGGCGCCACGCGTGCCGCCGGTGCGGTCGCGGCCGCCCGCGACCTGGCGAATCCGATCGGCGCCGCCCGGCGCGTCATGGA
>JBAUVS010000073.1:0-4525 GCA_049583345.1 Woeseiaceae bacterium | reverse complement strand
CCACAATGCCTCGACGTCGGCGTCGAAGGCGCGGCGGCCGTCCGGTTTGTCGCCGAGTCCGAGCGACTGTGTCGGTTTCGGCGCAAGCAGGATCAAGCCGTCCTGCACGAGGCTGCGGATGCCCGCGACAAGCGCCGGCGTCAGCGCATCGACCGCGTCGGGTATGACGAGCAGGCGGTAGGAGGTACCGCTGTCGAGAGCGACCCTGCCGTCGGCGACGTGCGAGTGGTTGAGCAGGATGTCGGCGTTGACGTGGTCGTAATCGTAGCCGGCCGGCATGGCGGGAGCGTCGTATGTCGCGATGCGGGGACTGGCCTCTGGCGATACGTCGGGGCGCACGTACTGTGCGCCGTCGGGCGAGTCGTCGCCGATGAAATACAGCACGTCTGCCGCGGGCCGGCCCTGGCGCAACATGAGTTGGCTGCGCGCCAGGTACTTCACCCATGGCCCGCTGCGGCCGAACCAGGTGTTCGTGCGCTCGAAATTCATACCCCACGGCCCCATGACCATGCCCGGTGCCGCGGTGGGGTGCGGCTGATGCACATAGCGATGGAAGATCGTCTGGTTGTAGCCGTGCGCGAACATCAGGTCGCCGAGCGTCTTCAGGGAATACGGGTCCTCTTGCCACCGTCCGGTCTGCGCCTCGGACGTGAAAGCTTCGGCAGCAATCGTATTCTTGCCGTAAACATGTCCGGCCGAAGCGACCATCTTGACCGTCCGGTTGTCCGTCCAGGGTGTGCGTGCCCAGAATTCGGACATCGGCACGCCGGCGCGTCCGCTGACGGTCAGTTCATCGAACGTCCCCACGCCGTAGCCCTCGATGAGCATGCTCAAGCCGTGCGCATTCGCTCTTTCCTGAAGCCGTCCGTAGTAGTTGTCGGCCATCATCCCCGCCAGCGTGTGCCGGAAGTCGTACAGGAAACGCCCGGACATCCCGGCATCACCGACGATGCGCCCGGTGAGCGTCGGCATCCAGGGCACGATGGGGTAGCCGTTGCGTGCCTCGAATTCGCCCGGTAGCGTCGCCGTCCAGTTTTGAAGATCGGCTTCGTAACTGTCGATCATCATTGCCGACAGGGTCTCGCCCGCGAGCGGGCCGGCGAGTTCGATGATCTCTCCGGGGCCGTGGTCGAAGAAGTAGTCGACGGCGGCGGCGCTGAGCTTGTCGACTTCGAGGCCGTCTCCGGCGGAGGACGCGGACACGTTGTGCTTGCCCGTGCTCGTATGCCCGAAGCGGAGGATCGTCCAGGATCCCGGCGGCGCGTCCCATCGCAGGCGTCCATCCGCATCCATGTAGCCGGAAAGGTCGCGCACGGTAGCCGGATCGATAAATGAGCCCGCATCCTGCTGCCGGGGCTCCTGTTGACTTCCCGCGCCGATGCGGTAGGCGGACAGCGCCTTGAAAGTCCAGTCGGCAAGCCGGGGCGCGGCGTTCAGGCGAAGCTCGGCGATCCCTGTTTCCGCGCGCGGCGTCACTCGATAGTAGCGTGCACGCACGGGCTCGAACACGAGTACTCCTGGCGCATCGATGGCGCGCGGCGACGGGACTTCCACCTTGCCGATCGTCCGCCACGTGCGGCCGTCATCGGATGCTTCCAGCGATGCCGCGAGTGCCGGATGCGGCGCCGCCAGTTCAACCGTGAGCGCACGCGCTTCGAAAGGCGCACCGAAATCCAGCGTGATCCCCTCCCGAGGACCGGCGCGGACACTCGTCTCGAATCGGCCGTCCGTCAGCACCGCCGCATCAATGGGTTCGCCTCCGGAACGTACGGCCGCGATCGCGTCGCGGAATGGACGCTCTTCGCCGGGCTGCGAGGGGAAGGAGATGACCAGGGCGTCTGCGTAATAGCCGAGCCGGGTGTAGGGCCGGGGCAGCACGACATCGATTCTTGCGCCGCCTTGCACCACGCTCTCGGTCCACACCAGTTGCTGCATGGACAACGCCGGCGTGATCCACGGGCCGCCGCTGCTCGACCAGCCCGGAGCGTTGCTGAAACCGATCTTCAGGCCGAGACGCTGCGCTTCCTGCAAGGTGTGGCGCATGAGTTCGCGCCATCGTGGGCCGAGATACGCGGCCGGTCCGGGCGGCGTATCGATGCCGCCATCGAAGATGATGGCGCTGCCGAGGCCGACGTCGCGCATCGCCTCGAGGTCCCGGGTTATCCCGTCGGCCGAAACGTTGCCGTTCATCCAGTACCAGAGGGTCCCCGGCCGCACGTCCTGCGGAGGGTCTGCAAATTGCGAGCGCAGCGTCGTCGCGGAAGTGACAGGAGCCGCGACGCCCGCGCAGCATGTCAGGCAGAACAAGGCAGCCGCGGCGGCGGCCAACAGCTTTCGTGTGCGCGCAGTGCTGTCGCTCGGCATTTTCGGCCCCGTGGTTTCCCTGGCTGACCTGTTTTGGATACTGATGATCGAAAACTATCAATGTAGACGAATCCCAGTCAATTCACTATGCTGACTTGATCATTTTGCCGCCCCGCAAACCGCGCGCGGCACCAGAACGAGGTGATGATGCCCCTGGACGAGCAAGGCGCAGGGACCGCCACCGAGCAGAAGACGGCCGTTGTTCTGCCTTCGATCGCTTTCGGCGCGGCGTGGTATCCCGAGCAATGGTCCGAACCGCAATGGACGCGTGATCTCGAACGCATGCGCGACGCGTGCATGAACGTGCTGCGGATCGGGGAATTTGCATGGAGCAGCCTCGAGCCCCGCGAGCAGGAATTCGATTTCGGCTGGTTCGATCGAGCGATCGCTGCAGCGGCGGCTCTCGGATTCCGCCTGGTGCTGGGAACACCGACGGCTGCGCCGCCCGCCTGGCTCACCGAAGCGTATCCGGACGTGCTGCGGGTGAGCGAGGACGGTCGCCGGACGGAACACGGGGGACGCCGACATTTCTCCTTCGCCAGTGGTCGGTATCGTCAATTCGCACGCCGCATCGCCGCGGAGATGGCGCGGCGCTACGGCAGCAACCCGCACGTGATCGGCTGGCAGATCGACAACGAGATCGGTCCGCCGTCGTTCGATGACGAGGCACGTGCCCTGTGGGCCGACTGGCTGGCGGCCAGGTACGGTAGCGTCGACGAGCTCAACGCGCGCTGGAGTACGGCCTACTGGAGTCAGACCTATCAGAACTTCGGCCAGGTGCCGCTCAAGGCGACGGGGCAGCAGAACCCTGCACTCCTGCTCGATTTCAGACGCTTCGTGACCGATGTATGGACCGACTACGTCGAAAATCAGGCAAGCGCGATTCGCGAGTACCGCGATCCGACCCAGTGGATCACGACCAACTCGATGCACTGGAACGGCGGCTTCGATCATCCGAAACTGCATCGCGTCCTCGATATGGCGGCCTGGGACGACTACATTCCCGATGGCCGGCCCGACTGGCTCTTCAACGGCGCACAGCACGATCTCGTGCGTGGCTACAAGCAACGCAATTTCTGGGTGATGGAGACACAGGCCAGTCACGTCGACTGGGCACAGATCAACCGCGCCCTCGATCCGGGCCAGATGCGCGAGATGGGCTGGCAGGCGATCGGCCACGGCGCCGACGGCCAGTTGTACTGGCAGTGGCGCAGCGCGCTTAACGGCCAGGAGCAGTACTACGGCGTGCTCGTCGGCCCGGGCGGGGAGCCCACCTACGTGTTCGACGAGATCGCGAACCTGGGCGCCGCATTTGAGCGTGCCGCGCACGTGATCGAGGGAACGCGCCCACGGGCCGAGGTGGCCATGCTGTTTTCCCAGGACAGTCGCTGGGCGATCGAAATCCAGCCGCATCACCGCGACTTCAAGCCAATCGACGCGTTCATGACCTGGTATCGGCCGCTGCGCGCGCAAGCCCAGGCCGTCGATATCGTCCCGCCGGACGCCGCGCTGGACGGCTACAAACTGGTCGTCGCGCCCGACCTGAACGTGCTCTCGGCGACAGACGCCGGCCGTCTCGAAGCCTATGTGCGGCAAGGCGGCTGCCTCGTGCTGGGCCCGCGCAGCGGCATGAAGGACGAGTACAACGCCCTGCACACGGAACGGCAGCCGGGGCCGCTGGTCGCCGCACTCGGCGCGCGCGTAGAGCAGTTTTACGCGCTCGACGAAACTATCGGCATCTCCGGGATGCTGGGCACCGGCGAGGTGCGCATCTGGGGCGAAATGCTGCGTACATACTCGCCGGACGTCACGGTGCAGATGCGTTACGAGCATGCCGGCGGCTGGCTCGATGGGCAACCCGCGATGGTCACGCGCGAACTCGGCGCGGGGACGATGACGTATCTGGGTGCATGGCTCGACGACGAACTGATGCGGAGCTGGGCGAGGCAGGCGCTCGAACTCGCGGGGGTCGAACCCGTTCTCGCGGGGATGCCGGACGACGTCGAAGTCGCGGAGCGCGCTGGCGATGGCGGCCGCGTACTGATCCTGATCAATCACGGCGACGCGGCACAGCGGGTCGAGCTTCCGCGGCCGATGCGTGACGTGCTCGGCGGCGGAATGCGCCGGCGCGTCGATCTGCCGCCGCATGAAGTCGCGGTAC
>JBAUVS010000072.1:0-4865 GCA_049583345.1 Woeseiaceae bacterium | reverse complement strand
AAGATCCGAAGCGCGGGTCATCCGGTAGTAATCGGTCAGTATATCGTCGATGTCTGCGTCGACCAGTTGCGCGTATTTGCGCAGGTATCCCTTGGCAAAAACGGCTGCTCCCAGCGCCTCGAACTCGTTGCGCTCGAGCGCGCGCACCTTCGGTTCATCGAGGTGCAGCTCCTTCGCGATCTCGAGCACGCTGATCTGCTTCTCGCGCCTGGCCCGGGCCAGCCGCTCACCGCCCAGCAATTCGCCGGCGGCGGGCGTCTCTTCCGAGGGTGGTTGCTGGTCGTCGTTCATTTCCTGTCGCTTTCCAGGACGTGCCGCGCCTCCGCGGAGGTGGGGAACTCGCGTAACAGGCGGTTCGAGTATTCGGTTTCGGCGTGTTCGTCGCCGAGATCCTTTTCGATCTGCATCGCGAGATACAGTACCGACGCCGTGGGCGGATTCGTGGCGAAGTAACGCTGTATGAAGGCGCGGGCGTGGAGGTTGTCGTTGGTCGAGTGCTTCAGGGCGGACATCTGGATCAGCGCTTCGCCGTAGTTCGACTTTCGCATCAGCGCCTCGCGGAAATATTCCTCGGCCTTCTTGAGATCCGGCTTCTGTTCCATGCACACGCCGGCATTGGTCAGCATCACGTAGGCGTCGTCGTTTTCCGGGATAGCTACGGCACGATCGAAGAATTTCGGGGCCTCGTCGTATTCGCCCTGGCGGCACAGGTAGACGGCATACGTGTTGAGGGCGTCTACGTTGCGCGGCTCGACGCGGATCGCCTTTTCATAATTCTCTTTTGCGAGTCGCTGGTTCTCGAGCGCCTCGTAGGTCAGCCCCAGCGTCGAATACGATATCGCGCGACGCGGATTGAGCTTGATCGAGTACAGCAGGCGATCCCGTGCGAGGTCGTAATTGCCGTTCTTGTAGTAGCGGACGCCGAGCTGATAATTCAGGTCGGCCGCATTGACCTCGTTGGCCTCCGGCGGCATATCGCCGGTGGTGGTGGTAGTCGACACGCAGCCCGCCAGCAGCAGGCACGCCGCCAGTCCTGCCAGTCTTCGATCGCTCTTCGTCACAATGCTGCCATCCTTTGGAACCCCTCTCACCATTGTCCCCGGCCGTCCCGAAGGGTTGCAGCCACGGACAATGGTGAGACAGGTTCCAGTCTCTCGCCGGCGGCCTTCTGCCGCAGCCGGATCCGCATCCGGTCGCTCACTTTACCAGCCAATTGGCCGCAGGCTGCCTCGATATCGTCGCCCCGGGTCTTCCGTGTCGTGGCGACCAGGCCCTTCTCGCGCAGGCGCGCCTGGAATGCCGCGATCGTCGCCGCGTCGGAACGCTCGAATGTCGTGCCGGAGAAGGGATTGAAGGGTATCAGGTTGACCTTGGCAGGCCGGCCCGCGAGCAGGCGTGCAAGATCGTCGGCCCGAGCGAGAGAGTCGTTCACGCCCGCGAGCATGACGTATTCGAAAGTGATGAAGCGGTTGGCGCGGCCGGCCGCGTAGCGCCAGCAGGCATCCAGCAGTTCGGCGATCGGATGCATGCGGTTGATCGGCACCAGCCTGTCGCGCAGCGCGTCATCAGGCGCATGCAGCGAGACCGCCAGCGACACGTTGCACTCCTCGGCCAGCCGGTCGATGTGCGGCACGATACCGGAGGTACTGACGGTCACCCGGCGATGGGACAGGCCGTACGCGAGATCGGATATCAGCAGCCGCAGCGCCGGCACGACATGGCGAAAATTGGCCAGCGGCTCCCCCATTCCCATGAAGACGACATTCGTGACGGCGAAATCGGACGCATCGTTGTCCCGGCGCGGCAGTTCCCGGTTCGCCTGCCATACCTGACCGACGATCTCGGCGGCGGCGAGGTTGCGGTTGAAGCCCTGGGCGCCTGTCGCGCAGAACGCGCAGTCGAGCGCGCAGCCCACCTGCGAGGAGATGCACAGGGTGCCACGATCGGGTTCGGGGATGAAAACGGCTTCGACGGCCTGGCCGGAGCCGCTCTCGAACAGCCATTTGACCGTGCCGTCTGCCGAATCGCGCCTCGAGACGACCCTCGGCGCGGCGACGACGGCCGATTCTGCAAGCCGCTGCCGCAGCGACTTCGACAGGTCCGTCATCGCTTCGAAATCGGTCACGTGGCGCTGATGAATCCAGCGCATCAACTGGCGGGCATGAAACGGTTTTTCGCCCCAGGAGACGACCAGGCTCTCGAGCGCGTCCTGCGGCAGACCCAGCAGATTCGTCTTGTCGTTCGGCGACGACATATCGACTCTACTGCGTTCTCGGGCAGAGATCGCCGTCGCCGAAGAAGAACGCGATCTCGGTCGCCGCCGTCGCCGGGCCGTCCGAGCCGTGCACGACATTCTGTTCGATGCTGTCGGCGAAGTCGGCGCGGATCGTGCCGGGCGCCGCGTCGGCCGGATTCGTGGCGCCCATGATCTCGCGATTCCGGGCGATGGCGTCCTCGCCGGACAGCACCTGCACCATCACCGGTCCGGACGTCATATAGCGGACGAGGTCCTTGTAGAACGGCCGCTCGCGGTGCACCGCGTAAAAACCCTCCGCCTGCCCGCTCGTGAGCCGCATCATCCGCGCCCCGAGGATCTCCAGCCCGGCCGCCTCGAATCGCCGGTAGATTTCCCCTATCAGGTTTTTCTTTACCCCATCCGGTTTGATGATGGACAGCGTCTGCTCAACGGCCATGCTTCGGTTCCTTCAGTCTTGTCCAGTGTCAGGCGACGATCGCGGCCCCGCAGGTGGCAGGCGGTCGCACGTAAACCATTAATTTTACGTCAGACGTTGAAGCTTTCGCCACAGCCGCATTCGCCTGTGACGTTGGGGTTCCTGAAACTGAACGCCTCGTTGAGTCCTTTCTTGACGAAATCGACCTCGGTGCCGTCGATGAGGCTGAGCGCCTCACGATCGACGATGACCTTGACCCCCTTTTCCTCGAAGACGACATCGGAGTCCCCGACCTCGTCCGCATAGTTGATCACGTAGGAATAGCCCGAACAGCCGGTCGCCTTGACGCCGAGCCGGAGCCCGACGCCCGTCTCGCGCGCGTCGAGGTACGAGCGCACGCGCCTTGCCGCGGATTCTGTGAGCGAAATTGCCATTCTCGACCTGTTGACCCGTTGCGGACTCAGGATCCGGAATTGCCGCGGAGCGTCTTCCCAAGCGCACGCGCCGCATCCTCTATGACCAGTATACGTCCGGTTTTCTCCGCGGGTACAGGCAGTTCGCGCACCAGTTGCGCCGCCTCGAACGTCTCGAGGTCCGCGACGGGACGGCCCTCGAGACGCTCGCAAAGCGCCTCCGCCGCCGCCACCACGTGCGGACAACCGTAAGCCCGGAACCGCAGCACGCGTATCCGCCCGTCCTGCGCCAGGGCTGCCAGCGCGATGCGGACACCCTGGTCCTCGATCAGCACCTGCCGGCCCTGTTCCAGAGAGCCGGCGTGGGCCGGGTGTTCGAACAGGGTCCGCACGCGCGCACTGTAGGGATCCGCGCTCATGCCGCGCGTTCGGGCGCCAGGGCGCGCAGCCTGCCGACGGCCAGGCGATAGCGTTCGATCGCGGCGTCGATCTCCCCGCGCGTGGTCTGCCGCCCGAAGCTGAAGCGGATCGCGCTCTGCGCCAGCGCATCCGAACGCCCCAGGGCGCGCAGGACGTAGGACGGTTCGGCGTTCGTCGAGTTGCACGCCGAGCCGGTGGCGACACACAGCGGCTCCAGCGCGAGCAGAAGGCTCTCGCCCTCGACGTCCTCGATGCTGACGTTGAGGATCCCCGCAAAGACCGCATCCGTCGAGCCGTTGACTTGGATGCCGGGCAGGTCGCGAATGCCGTCCCACAAGCGATCCCTGAGTCGCGTAATGCGTTCGAGGTCCGCCTGCATCGCTTCCCGCGCAATCTCGGCCGCGAGCCCGAAGCCGGCGATCTGGTGTGTCGGCAGCGTCCCCGGGCGCAGCCCGCGCTGCTGGCCGCCGCCGTACAGCAACGCCTCGACCGCGACATCCGGCCGATCGGCGACGTACAGGGCACCGATGCCCTTCGGGCCGTATATCTTGTGCGCCGTCATCGACAGCAGGTCGACGGGCAGCTCGGCGAGGTCCAGCGGCAGTTTACCGACGGATTGCGCCGCATCGACGTGGAACAGCACGCCGCGGGCCCGGCACAGCGCACCGATCGCGGCGATGTCCTGGATCACGCCGGTTTCGTTGTTCACGTGCATCACCGAGACGAGCTGTGTATCCGCGCGGAATGCGGCCTCGAGGCCGGCGAGGCGCAGCCGGCCGTCGCTGCCGGGGTCCAGCCAGGTGACTTCGAAACCCTCCCGTTGCAGGCGGCCGAAGGCATCGGTCACCGCCTTGTGCTCGGTGCGCATCGTAATCAGGTGCCGGCCGCGGTGTTGCGCCAGGCGTGCCGCGCCGAGGATGGCGAGGTTGTCCGATTCCGTCGCGCCCGACGTCCACGTGAGCCTCGCCGGTTCGGTGTTCAGCAGCGCAGCGAGCTGTTCGGCCGCGGCGTCGATGCGCGCCGTGGCGCGTCGGCCAGGCACATGCGTCGACGACGGGTTGCCGTGCTCGCCGGAAGATCCCAGCAGGCCGGCCATCAGATCGGCCACCCGCGGGTCGACCGGTGTGGATGCCGCGTAGTCGAGATAGATCCAGGCAGACGCCTCAGCCATCGGCACCGTGCACCCGCTCCACCGCGGTCAGGATGCCGCGCAATATGTTGATTTCGTTGCGGTCCGGCCGCGCCCTCAGAAACAGCCGGCGCAGGCGGCGCATCAGGTGGCGCGGATTGTCGGGATCGAGGAACCCGATGTCGGTCAGGACACGCTCCAGGTGCGCGTAGAAGCGCTCGACTTCTGCGC